>SLAE01000057.1 GCA_007127015.1 Desulfonatronospira sp.
GCGTCAGCCACGGGTCCATGGGGGCATACGCCCCAAAGAAAACTCAGAAAAATAGAATTAGAATTTAAATTTTTTCTGAAAACTTGCGTCCCGACTTTTTGCAGGCACATCTTAAAGCAATTCAGTTAAAGAGAAAGGAGTACATTATATCATGCGTGACCCCAAGGGAACATACTACTACCCCGATCCAGGCAATAAAAAAGAACGGATGTATGTCCGGGAAAATGAGGGCAGTATTGAATTCAGGCTGTGGAACCAGGATTATCCCGAGGTGTGGACCAGACACGGCTGGCTTGACCTGGACATCGTCAAGCGGGCCGCCGCCATGTATGCGGACAAAAAAAAGAATCCGCTCAAGCTATACGACCTGGACGTGGCCAGGTCGCTGCTCAAATTCGGAAAAAAATCCTGAAGGTTTACCTCAGGTCAATAAGTTAATAGCTGTCAGCCAAAAAGTGATGAGGAGTGATTTCAAGGCAACACAGGGATTGAACCGAAATAATGAATTATTTTTTCCGGCCCCAGATATACAAAACATGGTAGCTTACGGGGATCATGCCCTTTCGGGCGTAGATGTCCCGGTACAAGCGGCAGAACCGGGCATAGCTTTTTTTCCCGAATCTGAATTCTTTCGCTGTATACGTGGCCCCGGTTTTTTTATGACTTTTCAGAAATTCAGGCACTGAAGGGAAATATCTGGTGTATTCCTTCAGCCTGGACTTGAACCCGAAATGCCCCTCAGACATCGATTTCAGGTACTGTTCTGCTTCAGGCAGAGGATAGAGTGAACCGAACCCTGAAAGAGAACTTATATGCGCCATCTGACTGAAAGTTCCGGCCACGAATAAAGAAATGGAGAACCTGCCTTCATCGTTTAAGAGGACCAGATTTCGCGCAAGAGCTTCAGGACCCTTTCCATACCACTGCATGGTTGAAGAGCTGACCAGCAGATCAAAGGAGGCTTCCTTAAAAGGCTGCTGACGACCATCTCCCAGAAGAAAGACTGACTTTTTCCGGGAAAGGGGCTCAAGCATTGCCCTGGAAAAGTCCATGGCTACGTAAATTCCGGCATTTATCCTGGACAGACATTCAGAGGTCAAAAACCCTCCTCCGGCACCTATCTCCAGGACCCGGGAGTAAACACCTTCGGGAACCAGTAAGGCGCACTCCCTGGCCACTTCTTTTTGAATCAAAGCTTCCTGCTGATAGGTGGTTACAGCGCGTTCAAATGATCTTTGTACCTGTTTGGTCATAAACTTTTTTATCGATTTTTTCCAAGGAGATGAAATGTTCCGCGGGAAGCGAAACAAACAGGCTGCGGCTTAAATTCCGCCGCACTTCGATCACGGCCTGTTCCGGAACTATGCGGTCCTTCCTTCCGTGGATCAGCATGACTCTGGAGCCTCCGGTAATGTTCAAGGGATCAATGTTTGAATTTAGCAGATATCTAAGGCCTTGTGCAAGTTTTTTGACATCTGAGGGCGTAGAGGAAGGCACGGTTCTGACAGCGCATCTTTGCCAGAACCAGTGTAATGTGTTTTCAGGATCCCTTTCCAGACCCAGGTGCATGGACCTTAACCGGGAAGCCGGAGTGTAGCGGGTGAAACTTAGAAACGGGGCGATAAGACAAATAAAATCCGCTTTGACTTCAGGCAGCGCTTCAAGGCAGATATGCGCGCCAAGTGACCAGCCTATGAGCACATCCCATTTTTTCCCGGTCAGCAGATTGCGGACGGATTTATGAGTGTGTGAGACAAAAGGATGAATGAAGAGGGCAGAGGAACTCAGTCTCGGAAAAAGTTCAGGATAACCCGCCCATCCGGATATGAAAAGGATTTTGCGTGCAGTGGACACTGAATGCGCAAGCACCTCTCAGGAAGAGTTTCAGTTTCCCGCAGATGAATTCTCGGCGTCCAGAATTTCAACCAGAGCTTTCACCACTCCGGATGAAAAGACAGACAAATTGTCCGCCAGAGCACCGGTATCCGATTCGGTTCTGTAATCCGGTACAACAGGCCCGGTCAATACTTCAGGATTGCCGTACTCGGAAGAATTAAGAGGTGCTGCCAGAACAAAAAGATATATGAAGGTGATGCACAGAGTTTTTTTCATAATTTAATTCATAAAAGTCTAAGGGTTTAAAAGTCAGGGTCAAGGATCCGCCGGACGCTGCAAAACAAAATCCGTGTTTAAACCGCACTTTTTTATCTCGACTTAGAATTAAAATCAAGTCAATAGTTTCCAAAAATTAAAATGCCTTTTTATCACGACGAAAACCATTTTCCTTTTCATCGTGAATTTTTAGTATGTATAATTTTTATCTTCTTATGGATTTTTGACTTATTAATCTCTATAATCTTTTTTTATGATGATTCCTGCTGATTTAGACCTGCAAAATTATGAATATGAACTTGAACCGGAAAGAATAGCCGACAGGCCAAGTGAAAGGAGATCAGACTCCAGACTCCTGGTTCTGGACAGAAAAACCGGAAGTCTGAATGAGGATCTTTTTTCGCATATTGCAAGGCACCTTACGCCTGGTTCGCTGATTGTGGCCAACAACACAAGAGTCCTTCCCGCCAGGCTTTGGGGTCAAAAGCATACTTCCGGCAGAGTTGAGTTTCTGCTTTTGACCCCTTTACCGCTAATAAAAGCAGTCAAAAACGGTAAAGAGCACGTGTCCAGGGTGGAGTGCCTGCTGAGGGCTTCCCGAAAACCCAAGATCGGCACCTGGATTGATTTTGGGGACCAGGTCCGCTTCAGGATGCTCAAGGATCTGCCCATGGGCAGAGCTGAAGGCGAACTTTACTGGACAGGTGATCTGGGACAGTTTTTCCTGCGCCGCGGACATATGCCTCTGCCTCCGTACATAAAAAGAAGTGATGATGATGTGGACCGTGAACGCTATCAGACAGTTTATTCGGCACATGAAAAACAGGGTTCAGTGGCGGCTCCCACCGCCGGCCTGCATTTCACTTCCGAGCTTAAGCATGAATTGATTCAAACTGGTTTTGACTGGACGGAAGTTTGTCTGTATGTGGGCTACGGTACTTTCAGCCCGGTCAGAACCCGCGATGTCCGCAGGCATGATCTGCATCCCGAATATATTGATGTGGGATTTGAAGCCGCTTTGAAAATCAGGCGGGCAAAAGAAGCAGGCCGCAAGATAGTTGCTGTAGGAACGACCACGATGCGCACCATTGAAAGTGTTTACAAAATGGAGCAGGGGATGCAGGAGTTCAAGGGGTGGACGGATTTATATATTTATCCGGGATTCAGGTTTGAAGGCGTTGATCAGCTGATCACTAATTTTCATTTGCCCAAATCTTCACTTTTGCTTATGGTTGCGGCTTTCTCCGGCAGGCAAA
>SLAE01000080.1 GCA_007127015.1 Desulfonatronospira sp.
AGAACAGGAGCGATGTTAAAAGTCTCCTTAATGTATCCCGATAAATCAAAACCCTTCAGTTCCGGCATGTTCGTGGGATCAATATACACCCCGCTGCTCAGGCTCAATGGGCCGGCACTGGCAATTCCAATTTGTTCCACAGGTTCCCTGGCCTCTCTGCTCAA
Organism: Desulfonatronospira sp.; assembly: GCA_007127015.1. GTDB lineage: Bacteria > Desulfobacterota > Desulfovibrionia > Desulfovibrionales > Desulfonatronovibrionaceae > Desulfonatronospira. The sequence goes on from SLAE01000080.1 coordinate 165, forward strand.
GTCTCTGATCAGGGCCTCAAGGATCTTTTTGGTTCCATCAAGAGTCCTGGGCCGTGGAAGCGCGATGGGTGTACCCGATCCGCCGGACCGGTCCATCCAAGTACCCCTTATGTTATTACCGCCCAAATCTATGCAGACAAACATAAATTAATTAATTATCCTAACCTGTTAAGCTTATTTAAAAAGTCAGAAACAATCCTGTGGTGATCAAAAGCCATTTCCGGCAATGAATTCAAGTCGAACAAAACTGCCTTACCCGCGTCATCGCCGGCATTAATATCTTTTGTTGTTGCCACAGCTGTATAGACGACACTCAGAGTATGAAGTCTGGGATCACGGCCTGGATGGGAATATACCCCCAGCAAATCTGTAAGGACCACATCAAGACCTGTTTCTTCTTTAGCTTCCCGGACTGCTGCTGTTTCCGCCCTTTCTCCGTAATCGACAAAACCGCCGGGCAATGCCCAGCCTTGAGGAAAATTTTTTCGCTCGATCAGCAGTATGCTCTGAGGAGGAAAAAAAATGACCACATCTACTGTGGGAACAGGGTTTTTGTGAGCAGGTACCTGTTGCCCGCAGGCGGGGCAATGCTTATGATGGCTCATCTGTTTCCAATCCTGTCAAATCTTGTTTTGTATCTTCACCACCTGAGGAACCGCAAAAAGATTAAGTTTGCCGTTTAATGCTGTTATTTTCTAAATATTTGTGAAACTGAATAAATCTATAATGATGAACAAAGTAACTGGCAATATAATATTGGTCCATAAAGGAGCCCTGGGTGATTTTCTTTTGGCCTGGCCGAGTTTTTTATCCATTAGATCAAGGTTTTCAAAGGCTGAAGTATTTTGGCACGGCAGGGGTGAATTCTTTTCCTGGCTCAAGCCTCTTGGTATTTTCAAAGTGGATTCCATGACAGCCAGATCCCTTGACAGTCTCTATTCCCGGCCGGAATGGCCGGAAAAACTGATAGGATTTACTGTTTTCTGGTTTGGACTGGACAGGATTACAGTACCTCAAGTTCACCCCGCTCTTTTCTATCTCAAAGGAATCGATCATCATCTGCCCAGGCATGTACGCAAGGCTTACGCGACAACACTGCAGGCGCTTGGAATCCCGTTCAGGCATGACTGGCACAAGGCATGGAACAAACTTTTTGATGGATCTGCGGGAAAGCGGCAACCTGTTCTGATTTTTCCCGGCTCGGGCAACTCTAAAAAAAACTGGCCGCTTAAAAACTACATCTGGATTTATGAACAACTGAATAATAGAAAGCATGATGTAAGAATTGTACTTGGGCCTGCGGACAGACATCTGAGACTTGACCTGCAGGAAATAAATCCGGTGTATTGCGATGCCTTGGAACAGCTGCAAAAGTTAATCATTCAAAGCAGATTATGTCTCGGCAATGACAGCGGACCCATGCACCTTGCGTCAATGCACCGCGTTCCCGGACTTGTTCTTTTCGGTCCAACTTCTTTAGCCAGATGGCGACCTTCTGGCTTAAAGACTATTAAAAGCAGAGAAGCATGTGCTCCATGTTCCTCAATAGCCAGAATTGAATGCGCTGAAGCAAAATGCATGTCCGCCATCAAAAAAGAACAGGTGCTGGCAATATTGTGTAATATGCTTGTTAAACAAAAAAAACCGGCTTTCCTGTCATAACGACTGGAAAGCCGGTTTTGGCAAAAGGAGGAAGAAACGTTATATTCTATAATTAGCAAGATTTGGACCAAATCAGGAAAAAATTTATCTCCCAGCGCACGCCTATTTCGGCCGCAGTTAGAAATTGGAGGGTTTAAAAATTTTAACCGGGCAGGCATTGGACGGAACAGGCGCGACAGAAGAGTAAAAATTTTTATACAGTAGTCCAGCCGCTTCTCTCAAGCTCATTTCTGGAAACTCGGCCTTCACGAAGTATCTCAATCTTCCCGGGACCCGCAATTCTGACAAGTGTTGAAGGAAGCCGGCCTTCTGGTGCCTGGTTCATTTCCAGGATCATGTCCGCTCTTCTGACAAGGTCCGGATTAAGTTCTTTTTTTTCAGCACATGGCTTTTCACCGCTTATATTCGCGCTGGTGGCAATAAGAGGAGCGCCTGCAGCCAGGCAGAGCCTCGCTGTCTCTGGGTGAGGAGGAACCCTGATCGAGACCAGGCCCTTTTTGTCTCTGACACCCTCGACAAGCAAACTAGAAGCTCCGGCCAGAATTGACAGTGAAGCAGGCCAGAAGCTTTGAGCCAACTCCAGCCCGTCTTTATTGAAAGAAACAAAATCAAGCGCCTGTTTAAGATTTCCTGCAATTAAAGGGAAAGGCTTGTGCAGGGGTCTGTTTTTCAGGGATCTTATTTTTTTGACCACTTCTGAGCTGGTTCCAAGCCCGCCCAACCCCCAGAAAGTTTCCGTCGGATAAACGATCACCCCTCCAGACCTGATAATTTTTACAGCTAGATTAAATGTATCGCTCATTTTCCGATTAGATCATCAGTCGTGCAGCTCCCTGCTCAGGAGAACCTTATATGTCGGTCCGCGTGGACTCAAGATGCTTTGCCAGAGATTAACCCTTTCAGCATTGAACGCCGGCCAGTCCAGACCATCCACCCAGTAAGACAGGTCCTTCCAGGGATCAGATTTATCAAAATTTTTAATTCTGGCCAGAGTAAGATGAGCCTTGAAAGGACGTTTCTCAGGTTCGAAACCTAAATCGACCAGGCCTTTGTCCAGATTTTCCGCAAGCAGTATTAATTTTTGAACCTCACCATAAACACCCAGCCAGAAAATTCTATATTGGCCTCTGCTTCCGAAAAAACCGCTTTTGTGCCCATGCAGAGCAAAATTTTTAAAGCTTATTCCGCTCAAGTAGTTTTTAAGCTTAACAACCTGATCATTATCCACATCGCCCAGAAATTTAAGGGTAATATGCCAGTTGCCGGGTTTTGTCCAGGTAAGCCTTGAAGTCAACCTGTTATTCCATTCATCCCTGATCTTTTCCAGCATCTGTTGATAGTAATCCGGCAGAGGGATCCCGATGAATACCCGCATTATCTGCCTTCCATAGATAGTTTTCATCCGGAAACGGTTCTTTTTCCCTTTGGCTGCGTCAATCTGCACAATTATTCGTCAACGTATTAAGATACGCCTCCTCATAATTGATTGATTTCCTTGCCAAAAGAAAAAACT
>SLAE01000060.1 GCA_007127015.1 Desulfonatronospira sp.
ACCAGGGAGCAGGCGACTGAAAGAGTGGAGAGCCTGGGGGGCAAGGTAACCGGTTCGGTTTCAGGAAATATTGATGTTGTTGTTGCAGGCGAGAATCCGGGTTCAAAACTGGCCAAGGCACGCAAACTGGGGCTTAAGATCATGAACGAAGAGGAGTTTATGGAACTGATCGGTTCTTTAGCCTGAATAAGCTTATTCCTCTCATCCTTGCCCATTATCATGATTTGAGCTACGAAAGGAATGATTGCGGCCAGTACGTCTTTTTCGGCGATGGTCAACCCAAGAATATGTTCAGGAGGAAATATGCAGACCAGGATTGTCGTAATGGGCGCCAAAGGGCGCATGGGAAACACCATAACCGGTCTGGCCCTTGAAGATCCTCAATTGAAGCTGGCAGGAGCAGTGGAGAGAGCGGACAACATGTCCGGAATGGAAGAATATAAATGCAGGACCAGCAGTGACTTGTCCCAGATTCTTAAAGATGAGTCTCAAGCAGTGGTCATTGACTTCACAGCACCTGAGACCAGCCTTGAAACCGCCAGGAAATGCTCCCAGTCAGGAGCCGCAGCGGTAATCGGTACCACTGGTTTTTCTTCCGGACAGATAAGTGAGCTTGAAGAGCTGGCCGGAACCACCAGGCTTTTTTGGGCTCCGAACATGAGCGTGGGTATTAATGTGCTGATCCAGATTCTTCCTGAGCTGCTCACCAGGCTCGGGGACATGTATGATCTGGAAATAATGGAGATTCATCACAAGCACAAAAAGGACGCCCCTTCAGGCACAGCAGTAAAGCTGGACCAGGTTCTGGCTGAAGCCAGAGGGCTCGACCTGGAAAAAAACGGGGTTTTTGCCCGCAAAGGGATCATCGGTGAAAGAAAAAAAGATGAAATAGGAGTTCAGACCCTGCGCGGGGGGGATGTGGTAGGCGATCACACGTTTTACTTTTTTGGTCCCGGAGAAAGAGTGGAGGTGACTCACAGGGCGCATTCACGCGAGACTTTTGCTCAAGGAGCCTTAAGAGCGGCAAAGTGGCTCTCCGGACAGAAACCGGGCAAGCTTTATGCCATGGCCGATATCTTTTCATAAGCCGAAGTAACTCATAATAATTTGCATGAGCATGACTTAGCTTTTAGTGCATAAGGATAGTACATAATAGATATTAAAGTGAACAAGATCTGTTCCCTGCTTAGCTGTTTAAACGTCCAGGTTGTTTGTCGGCCTCATCAGGTTCAAGTTTTCTTTAACAGCCGGACCCAAAAAAACTGCAAGTTTAAATATTTTTTGATCGTCAAAATAACCTGAAAGATGAATCAGCAAGCATATAAAATATTATTGATTTTTTTCATTCTCCCGGTGCTTTTACTGGTTTCAAACCATAAGGCTGATTCTCAGTCCCTCGATCTGTCCAGCTTCACCGTTGAAACCGGAGATAATCATCTGATGGCCAGGTTTTCAGTTGATGTTGATGAGTTCGAGAAAATCAAGGAAACCCTGGACAATGGCGGCAAAATGATCATGATTTGCGCGGCTGATTTATTCAGGAAGCGAAGCGTTTTCTGGAATAAGAGACTTAAGAGCCAGAAGGTTGAAATAGCTTTGGAAAAAGACCTCCTGAAAGGAAAATATGTTGTCAGTCTTCCAGAAGGGGAAATCAAACTCAAGGAATTGCCGGAAGAGGATTTCACCTCTCTTTTTCAGGATATAAAAGTTGAGCTTTTTCCCTGGAAAGAGTTGGAAACCGGGCGCAATTACAAACTCAGCATGCATATCCGGCTGGTATCCAGAGACGTACCCAAATGGATCAAAAGAACACTTTTTTTCTGGTCCTGGGATGTGGCCCGGGATATCAGGTATGAGACAGAGTTTTCCCTGTAGAATCACACAACTTATAACAGGTTTCTTCCAGTCAAGGTGAGCGAAAAGACTATCGCAGTTTCAGATCCGGTCCCTAATGAGAATCGAAAAAGACGCAGAGAGCTTTATCTTGCTTTGGCAGCGCTGGGTCTTATCGGTCTTCTGACCTGGATAGAGCTGCATTTTTTCGGCTTTGACTCCTACCTTTTTCTGGCTTTTTTCAATCTCAACCTCATCCTTTTTCTGCTGGTTCTTTTTCTGATCATTCGCAATGTGTTCAAGCTGATCATTGAGCGCAGGCGCAAAGTTCTTGGTTCGAAATTAAGGACCCGTCTCGTCCTTACTTTTATATCCCTGTCCATAGTTCCAACCCTGCTCATGTTTTTCATCTCTGTCCGGTTTGTACATACTTCAGTTGATTACTGGTTTCAGGAACAGGTGGGTCAGTCCATGAATCAGGCTCTGGAAGTGGGTCAGGTGTTTTATTCTTCGGTCAGGTCAGGACTGGAGGTACGTTCTGAAAATACACTCGACCAGATCCGCCGGGAACAATTTTTGTGGGGCGGAGCGGATATGGACGATTTCCTGCTGAATATGAAGAGCAGGGAATACGGTATTACTCTTGCGGGAATAATCAACTCGTCTTTGCAGGAAGAAAACTGGAACGCGGATGAGGAATGGATTGTCAACTGGGATGAAATAAAGAAGAGCATCCCCTGGGAGGAACTTGTCGAACAGCCTGGATACTGGACCGGGATGTGGACCGGACAAGATAACGGGGATCTGGTTCTGGGCGTTATGCCTGTGGATCATGCCGGGACAGGGTTCCTTGTTCTCGGGCAGACACTTGAGCCCGGTCTTCTGGCCAGTTTGGACGTTATCGTAAAGGGCATTGAAGAATACCACAAGCTGGAAGCCATAAAAAATCCGATGAAGGCAGCCCTGTACACAATCCTAGGGTTGATAACCATGCTCATAGTTTTTGGTTCCACCTGGTTCGGATTCAAGCTGTCCAGAGAGATTTCCGCACCAGTTCAGGCATTGGCTGAGGGCACAGAAAGGATTGCCAGGGGAGATCTGGGGGTTCGTCTTGATGATCAGTCAGATGACGAACTGGGTTTCCTGGTTAGATCCTTCAACCAGATGGCCAGAGATCTGGAAAAGGGTCAGGCCAGCCTGACCAAAGCCAATCTTCGTCTGGCCCTTCAGAATCAGGAGCTTGAGTCTCGAGGCAGATATATGCAGGCTGTTCTTGACAATATTACCGCCGGAGTGATTTCTGTTGACCAGGAAGGTTGTATAACCACTGTAAACAAGGCTGCAGAATGCATTCTGGGCATCGACAGCCGGAAAATAATCGGGCGTTATCCTTTGGATCTGGTTGGCGGGGAACACGGCGGATTGATCAGAGATGTGCTCAACCAGCTTCATGATTTGCCTGAATCACAATGGCAGAGGCAGTTGGATTTAGAAGTCAA
>SLAE01000143.1 GCA_007127015.1 Desulfonatronospira sp.
AGCTGCCCATGCTTATCCGGGGAAGCTACTATGAAGGCTGGAAGCCGTCAGCCACTCCTAAAAAGATCAGGGACAAGGAAGTATTTGTATCCTTCATCAAGGAAGCCTTCTCAGATACGGTCCTGTTTGAAGAGGATGCTGAAACCACCATCAGAGCGGTATTCAAGCTTCTATATTTCAGGATTTCTCCAGGCGAGATCGATGATATCATAAAGACTTTTCCGAAGGATCTCCGCCCGCTCTGGCCGGAAAAAAGGTAGGAAGGAAAGCTTGCCCGGCTTTTTTCTGACTGCTCCTGGTCATAAGATTTCGGGCAAGCTACAAACTGCCGGTGGCGCCCAGTAACTTCTGATCCGGAATGGCTTAAAACAGACATGGATTCAGGAATTCACTTTTAAATCCGGTTTAAGCTCGACAAGCTTTTGAACCACTGACTCAATATTATCTTCAGACTGCACATAGGACTGGCCTTCCTCCCGCAGCCTTTCCAGGGCAGTGATTATCAGATCAATTCCCGGCTTTTTTATTGAAAAAACCTCTTTCAAATCCTGTTCATCAGAAAGCCGGTGAATAATGTTTTCTATGCTGTCCCATTCATCGACCCGGGGATCGCCTTTCTCCTCCAGAACCGAAACCTTATCGGAAATGAGCAGTTCTGCCTGGCTCTCGGTTACTCCTTTTGGGAATTTTACGCCGAAGAAACGAGCCCGTTCTCTTTGAAGCTGTGAAGCAGGACGCCTGAGCCAGCTGCGCTGCTTTTCAGGGTCCCTGAAGAGCAGAGCGATTTCATGCGCTGCCCGTGTATGGTTCAGATCATCGGGCAAAGGTTTTTTGAAAAATCTCAATATCTCCAACTGCTGTACACTGGGAGGATGGTGCAGGTCGATCAGATCCGAAGCCTGACCTTTGGTCAAAGGCTGATCAACCTGAATTCCTTCTTTTCCCAGCCACTTTTTCTGGCTGCTGGTCATGGGGTCATAATACCATTCAGGAAAAATACTTCTGTCCCCGGCTTTCCTGTGTTCTTCAGCAAGTTTCCAGCGCTCTTCCAGCCATTGATTATCATCCGCCAATCGTTCGACGCGGATTGGGGCAAGGTTTTTCTTCTGCTCAGGGAGGTCAAAGTCCTCCCGGGATGAAGCTGCTGAAGACGGCGGCTCAGCAGTTTGTTTTCTGTCCGCTGATCTTTTGAATAAATAAACTGCTGCGGCAATAAACGCAGCCGTAACGATCAAGATGATAACGCCCATCATTTTTCACCCGCTTCAAAGATCTGATTCAAATAAGATTATGCAGTCCGACAGCACAGGTCAAGAAGGTGTACTGACCAAGCGCGAATTAAAATTTAGAACGGATTTTTTTCGGTTCATCCGGGTTTAGCGTACATTTATTTTATTCTAAAAAATTAATGATTTATCCTCTGTGCATAAGGACAAGGGAAAAAACGTCAGCAAGAGAAAGCACTGGACCCCGGATCGAGTCCGGATCAGGATCTGAGGCCGGGCTGCAAAGAAAAATGTACGCTTAAACCGCAAGAACCATTTTTTTCTTCCAGGTGTAGAAGCATTATTTGACACCCTGTTCTGGGAATTTAATATGGTTTTTTTTAACTGTTTGTTTTTAAAAAGATTAACATGAACAACACTTGGATGAAAAAAAGCTTTAATTTAAAAATTTATATTGAATTCTCAATCAATGATCATCGCCTGGGTTAAACACTCGGGTTGAAAAGAGGAATCAGAGCATGGAAGATTTTATTGAATGGATGCTGGAAAACAGCACGGATATTTATGCCGCAGGAAGCATGATTCTGATATTTGTATGGGTTTTTTACGCTCATGTTTTTTACCGGGATTTCAGGAGCAGGCATCACCCCAGGATCATGATTCAGCAAGCGCCGGACATGGATATTGATTCAAAATGCATGATCATAAATTTGAGCCAGAACATCATAAATATCGCCAACGTCAGATTAACCGGTGAATGGTCGGACAAACTTATAAGTATAGAAATCAGCGATTACCGCAGATACTCATCTGAAGAGCTTGCCGCCCAGCAGAAGAAATTGCTGAATCAGGGTCCCCTGAGATCAGGGGATTTTATTCAACTGGGATCATTTGAGGAATTGATATCCAGGATGGAGGATGAGAACGGAGGCGAATCCATAATCCGGGAAGGCAAAGGACGGCTGGAAATCCGGGTGCTCTTCTTTTCCGGTACAGCTTCAAGACCGCTTGGAGCCAGGCGATGTTTTTCCATCATCAGTGAAGGAAAAAAGATGATTGCAAAGCCTGAAACTCTGGATACTATTCAGATGTCTTCTTTGAGACAGAGGATGATCGTCAAGTCATGGCTGAAAGAAATTGAGGGAATTAAATAGGGCGGCAAGTCTCTGCGGTCTGTTCTCATCGAACCGGCAGGACTTTGACGAGCTGGGTAAAAAAATACTAAATTACTGAAAACCTGTAAACAGGTTTCAAACCCGCACTTATTTTCCGGCTGCTTCAGTATGATAGAGAACATAAATTTCTAAGGTAAGTGAGGATGCTGGAGAATGAGGCTGCAAAAATGATCTCATGTATTCAGGTTATATACACATAATATGATAAAGCAGTCATGTTCTGTAAACAGCCCTACTGTATACATCCGTGATGCGCGGTATGATGATTCCATGAACCGGGTAATCGAGGACTTGTTTACTTTTTTCCCTCGGAACAGAAAAGACAGTCTGGTCCTGGTCAAGCCCAACATTCTGGGGCCGCATGCTTCGGAAAAGGCGGTGACGACCCATCCGGCCGTGGTCAAGGCAGTAATTCGGATCCTGAAGGATCAGGGAGCAAAAGTGATTGTCGGAGATAATCCGGGCATGAGCGGATACGGGCGCTCTCAAAGGGCGGCAAAGGCAAGCGGACTGCTGGATTGTGCCGGAGAGTGCTATGTCAACCTGAGCTTGAATCCAGTCCGGGTGAAGGTCAAATCAGATCATTTCCAAGAAGTGACCATATCCAGGGAGGTGCTTGAAGCCGATGAAATCGTCAACCTGCCCAAGCTAAAGACCCATTCCCTGACAGTGCTCACCGGGGCGGTCAAAAACACCTTCGGTTATGTGGTGGGCGCGGACAAACTGCGGCTGCACGCCAGCTGTCCGACTCCGGCCCGGTTTGCGGAAGGGATTCTTGATATATACCAAATCCGTCCGCCTGAACTGAACATTATGGATGCTGTGCTGGCCATGGAGGGAAATGGCCCTTCCAATGGAACACCCGTGTTTCTGGGAAGAATACTGGCTTCGAATAA
>SLAE01000044.1 GCA_007127015.1 Desulfonatronospira sp.
AAGGCGGTGTTGATGCATTGCTTTTATGCCTGAATTCGATTAAGGCCTTTTATTGTTTAGTATAAACTTAGCATGAAAACAAACCTGCCTCCAGGATCGAGCTAGAGCATGCATCCACCTTCCATGGCTGATGAACTGGTCCGCTGGGCCTCTCTTAAGCCCGAACAAATACAAAAGATCCGCAAAGAACAGGGCGATCAACGAATAGATTTTGCCAAAGCCGCCCTTGTGTCCGGCGTGATATCCGAAGAACAGTACCGCGATTTTATGTCCAGGCATCTGGGCATGCCGGTGGCTGATCCGGCACGTATCGGCATATCCGGTGAGATTCTTGCCCTTATGGACAGGTCGGTGTGGACCAAATACAAATCAGTACCATTTTGCATGCATGGGAACAAACTCTTCCTGGCCTGTTTTGAGCCGGATAATATTGCTGTTCTGGACGATATTCAATTCATGACCGGAATGGAAGCTGTACCTCATCTGGCCACATGGTCCTCCATAAACAGAGCGTTGGAGTTTTTTGCGGACAAGGACGCAGGGGACCTCAAGGAAATCATGGCCAGGATGGAGGCAGAAGAAGGAGCTTATCCCGGGGAAGAAGGGAAAGAAGAAGATGCTTCAAGTCTTGAGGCGGCATCCCAGGCACCGGTGGTCAAGATGGTCAACCTGATCCTCATGGAAGCAATCCGCAAAAAGGCTTCAGATATTCATATCGAGCCTTATGAACAGGATTTCAGGGTCAGGCTGCGCCTGGACGGCATGCTCACCGAAGTCATGCGTCCCCCTGCGCGCATGAAAAATGCCCTGATTTCCAGGTTAAAAATCATGGCTCAATTAAATATCGCTGAAAAAAGACTGCCGCAGGACGGCCGGATTAAAGCCCGCACTCCTCAGGGGGATCCTCTGGAATTCAGGGTTTCCATCCTGCCCACATTGTTTGGAGAAAAAGTGGTCATGCGCATCATGGACAAGTCCATGCTCCAGGTGGACATGCACAAGCTGGGCCTTGAGGATCATTCTCTCCGCATACTGGAACAGGCCATAAAACTGCCCTACGGAATGGTTCTGGTCACCGGTCCCACAGGATCGGGAAAAACTACAGCCCTTTATTCCGCGCTTATGGAACTCAATCAGACCGGGGTGAACATTTCCACAGTGGAAGATCCCGTAGAGTTCAGTCTGGAGGGGGTTAATCAGGTCCAGGTTCAGGAAGCCGTAGGGCTGACTTTTGCCTCTGTACTGCGTTCTTTTCTGCGCCAGGATCCGGACATTATCCTGGTCGGAGAAATCAGGGATCTGGAGACTGCCGAGATAGCCATAAAGGCCGCTCTAACCGGACATCTGGTTCTGGCAACCCTGCATACAAATGATGCACCAAGCACATTGACCAGGCTGATAAATATGGGCGTGGACGGCTTTCTCGTGGCCTCTTCAGTCAACGCCATCATGTCTCAGAGGCTGGTGCGCCTTTTGTGTCCGGTGTGCAGAGTTCCTGAAGATCTTGATCAGCAGAAGCTTCTGGCCATGGGTATGCTTCCGGATGAACTCGAGAAGGCAGGGATATTCGGCCCCGGAGGCTGTGAAGAATGCAGCCACACCGGCTACAAAGGCAGAACCGGCGTATATGAGGTTATGCCGGTCACCCCCTTGATCCAGGAAATGGTTTTGAAGGGGGAAAGCGACTTAAAGCTTAAGAAGACGGCAATTGAGGAAGGAATGATCACCATGCGCCGCAGCGGTCTGATCAAACTGGCCCGTGGAGAAACTTCTGTTCAGGAAGTCTTGCGCAGCACGGTAATTTAGCAGGTCAGCATGCCCATATTCCTGTACAAAGCTACAAGCAGATCAGGTAAGAAGATCAGGGGGGATCTGGATGCCCCCAGTCTGGATATGGCTCAGAGCGTACTCAAAAGACGCGGTCTGGAAAATATCCGGGTCAAGCCTCAACCCAAGGATATTCTGGAAGGAACATTCCTGGAAGGCAGTGTGTCTTCGAGGGATATGGTCATATTCAGCCGCCAGTTCGCCACGCTTATAAATTCCGGCGTGCCCATCCTGCAGGCATTACAGGTTTTATGCCAGCAGACGGAAAACAAGATTTTAAGACGCAGGCTCTATGAAATTAAAGATGACATAGAAAGCGGCTCCTCACTTTATGATGCCCTGAAAAAACATCCGGATGTGTTCGATGATCTGTATACCAACATGGTGGACGCCGGGGAAGCAGGCGGTGTTCTGGATGTGGTGCTGGACCGTCTGGCCAGATACATTGAAAAAGCGGCCAAGCTGAAGGCCAGAGTCAAAAGCGCCATGATATATCCAGGAGTGATCATTACAGTGGCGGTGGCGGTCATCGCCATTATCCTGATTTTTGTCATTCCCACCTTTGAGCAGATGTTTGCCGATTTCGGAGGAGCTCTGCCCGCTCCAACCCAGCTGGTCATAGGTCTTAGCCGTTTTGTAACAGGCAACATATTTTATATTCTTGCCGGGGTGATCCTGCTGGCTGTCGCGCTCAGGCTGTTTTATCGCTGGGAAAAGGGCAGAATTCTTGTGGATGATTGGATTCTGTATCTGCCCGTGTTCGGTCCGCTTCTGCGCAAGGTGGCTGTGGCCAGGTTCAGCAGGACCATGAGCACCATGGTCTCATCAGGGGTGCCTATTCTAAGCGCTCTGGATATTGTTTCCAGGACCTCCGGGAACAAAACAGTGGAGAGAGCCGTGCTTGAAGCCAGACAGAGCATCTCCGAGGGCCAGAGCCTGGCTGAGCCTCTGAGTGAAACAGATATTTTTCCACCAATGGTCACGCATATGATCTCCATTGGCGAGGCAACCGGAGCCCTGGATAACATGCTGGAAAAAATCGCTGATTTTTACGATGATGAAGTGGATGTGGCAGTGGATACTTTGACCTCTCTTCTGGAACCGATTATGATAGTTTTTCTGGGCGTGGTTGTAGGTGGTCTGGTCATCAGCATGTATCTGCCCATATTCCAGATCGCCGATGTTGTGGCCTAAAGTTGAGGAAAGAGGACAGGGAACAGCCTCCAGCCATGGCCCCGGTGTGAGGACAGAAAAATCAGGTGGTAACAGTATAAAAAGAGCCTTTAAAGGCCACATTACAACATTTTGCAGTGAAATATTTAAATTGGAACCTGTTTCCGTGAAACAGGTTCCGAAATTTATCCGAACGACCGTAAAAACTCGCTCCAAGACAGACTAAATCAAAATCCAGTTCGTACATGTAATCATCATTCTGCTGGATAGTCTGATTCGTTATAAA
>SLAE01000066.1 GCA_007127015.1 Desulfonatronospira sp.
CATAATCAACCTGGACAGAAGACTTTCTTCCAGCCGGGGCAGATCGCAGGCCAGAACCAGACAGGGGCTGTGCAGCCGTTTCAAAGCGGTTATGATGCCGCCCATGGGCCCGATACCCGGTATTTCATCGAGCATCCACTTTACCTTTGATCCCAGTTCGGGATTTTGACCGACCACATAGGTTTTTGAGCAGAAGATCCCTGCCAGATCCACCATTTGCTGAACCAGTGTCCGCCCATTGACGCGCACCCTGGTTTTATCCTGCCCCATTCGGGTGCTCTTTCCCCCGGCCAGAACTATCGCGCACAGCTCCTGATCTTCTTTTGCGGTACACATGCTAAACAGGTCTTTCGCCCGGAGATAAGGTTAAAATCCCCAGACAGAAAGTGTAGGTCTGGAGTATTCTTCCTCCTTGGCCTTGATGTCCAGGGGCAAAGATTCAAGATCATCTATCGGCGGCAGGGCCTTTCTGTCCATGTCCCGGTAATCGATGCTCTTGATGTACAGCTTGCATGAGCCGCAGACATCCACCCTGAATCCGGGCAGTTCCTTGGTCCGGAAGAAATTATAGGAATCGTTTTTCTCCTCGGCGCAGTACGGACAGGACATTCTTTTGAACTGGTAGTCACTGTGGCAGAAACTGCAGTGCAGAAAGCGCTGTCCCTCTTTATTTCTCAGTTCAGCTATATAGGGCAGGCTGCCGCACACCGGGCAGTGACCATTATTCCAGGTTTTGTCCCCGGGCAGCTTCTTTCTCAAGTGCCGGGCGATTACCGCAATTGACGGAGTGGTGCCGGTCTGAACCAGAAAGTTAAGCAGTCTTGGTCCGGATGGAGTTTTTTCTCCAAAAGCGCGGAAATAATCGTCATCACCGGCAAGATGCTTATTCATGGCCTTGTTCAAAAACTCAGGATCCTGTTTAATTTCTTTTCGAATCACATCCGCTGCTTCTGACAGATGGCCGGAGCTTTCCTGGAAAAAGTTCAACAGACGTTCAATGGACTCACCGCAAGCCCGGAAGTCCAGCGGAAAAGATTCCCTGGGGAGCAAGGGCTTGCCGTTGACAACTTCGTGAATTTCACTCAAGGAAATGTTTTCATCTACTTCAGAAGACAGCTCCAGAGCCGTTTTCAGCTGTTCCCTGACAACAAAATCGACAAGCTTTGTAAGTTCCTTGGGTAAAAAAGACTTCTGCTGCAGGGGTTTTTTTCTTTTCTGATAAATTTTTAATGATTTTTCAGGATCGGAAAACATGTTTTCTCCAGTTACAAAACTTTTGTTTGCGGAAGTTTGCATTATGCAAGAAATCCAAAACCTTAAAAGTCCGGGGAAAATTTTGCAGGATTTTCTGTGTTCCTCAATTAGTATTTTTACCCGGAAAAGGCAATGCTAACCTGCCGGTGAACTCAAATACCACATCCAGATGATATCTCCTCCAAGGATGTAAATCATCGCGCCCAGAGCCAGAAAAGGGCCAAAAGGTATGGGAGTGTGCATTGAGCTTCCGGTAGATTTTTTCATGTAAAATAAAGATGCCAGAAGACCAAGCAGCGCTGCGGAAAAGATAAGAATGGGCAGGCCCTGCAGGCCGACCAGAGCCCCGAGCATAACCATGAGCTTGACGTCTCCGGTTCCCAAGCCTTCAATTTTTTTAATTTTTTTATAGCTTTTTTGCAAGAGCAGGAAAAATCCCGCCCCAAGCAGTGCCCCTAAAAACGCGTCCACCCAGTATACCGGCAAGATAAAGGCTGCGGCCAGGGCCAGAACTCCTCCGGGTAAGGTGATCTGATCAGGAAGAATATAGATTTTAAAATCAATAAACGCGGCTATGATTAAAAGACCGGTAAAAAACATGTACACCGCCCAAGCCAGAGACAGTCCGAATTTAAAGGCCAGAAGAACGGCCAGAATGCCGGAAACCGCCTCCACCAAAGGATACATGGGGCTTATAGGCTGCCCGCATGACCTGCACCTTCCTTTAAGCAGAAAATAGCTAAAAAGAGGAATATTGTCCCGCCAGGCAATGGCGCGACCGCACAAGGGACAATGAGAAGCAGGCAGAACAATTGATTGGACGGTTAAATATCTGTGGATGCAGACATTATAAAAGCTTCCCAGGCACAGACCCAGGATCAGGGCAAAGAAGGGAAAAAAGAAATTCAGTTCCATATAAAAATAAATTCGAAATTCGAAGCACGAAATCCGAAGCCATTAAAATTTTAAATTTTTTTGAATATTAGAAACCGACGCATTCGAATTTATCTGCATTTTAGAAGGTTGGGAGTCCTGCGCAACAGGTATGGAGCCGGGAAGCCCCTGGAACAGATGACTAAGAAAAAAAGTTATCCGAAAAGAAGCCATGCCGCTTTTCCGGAAAAAAACATAAATATGTTTTTGCTTCGGCAACAATGTCTAGTCTGTTCAGGCCGCAAAAGTCAACAAGTGATAGTTTGTGTTAAGCAACTTTTTCTTGATTTATGTTAACATTATAGTTACGCTGTTTATTTTAATGTAAGCTGGTAATAATTTTAAGCTCAAGCTTCAGTCAGATAAGCTTGCGAAAATGTTTCGCGCAGGCAAAAAGGACACCCAACTTCCTTTAAAAGGAGGAAAATGCATAATGACCCGTAAAGACCGAACCGAAGGCATTCTGACAAGAAAGGAAGTTCTGGATCAAGGTGAAAGGCAGAAATATTATCAGATACACCTTAAGGATCTGTTGAGCTATGCCTACAGATATTCAGAGGATGTCAAAAAAAGGTTCGACCGGGCCCAGTTTTACGTGGACAAGTTCAGAACCCTTTCCGACCTTAAGCATATCCCGATTCTGAAGAAAAAAGAGCTGATTTTTCTTCAGTCCATGGGTCCGCGGCTGGGTGGTCTTTTGACCAAGGATCTGGGTGAATTGAGAAGGATCTTTCTGTCGCCCGGGCCTATTTTCGACCCTGAAGACCGTACTGATGATTATTGGGGCTGGACCGAAGGTTTTTATGCCGCAGGATTCAGGACAGGCGATATTGTCCAGGTCACCTTCAATTACCATCTGGCCCCGGCAGGGCTTATGTTTGAAGAGCCTCTGCGTAATATCGGCTGCTCAGTAATCCCGGCAGGTCCCGGAAACACCGGTACGCAACTGGAAGTGATGCAGAAGTTAAGGGTCACCGGCTTTGTGGGCACTCCCAGCTATCTGATGCATCTGGCTCAAAAAGGTGAGGAAAGGGGACTTAATCTACGCAAGGATCTATTTCTTGAGGTCGGATTCGTCACTGGTGAGAAATTTTCGGAAAAATTGCGTACTACCCTGGAAAAGAAATTCGATCTGATCATGCGACAGGGATACGGCACCGCGGATGTGGGCAGCATCGGGTACGAGTGTTTTCAAAAAAACGGGCTGCACGTGTCCAACAGGGCATTTGTAGAGATATGTCATCCAGACACCGGCATTCCTTTGAAGGAAGGCGAAGTGGGTGAAATTGTCGTCACTTCCTTCAACAAGACTTATCCTCTTATACGACTGGCAACAGGGGATCTCTCGTATATCGACTACAGCCAGTGTGCCTGCGGCCGGACTTCGCCGCGACTGGGCAGCATAGTAGGGCGCGTGGATACCACCGCAAGAATCAAGGGCATGTTTGTCTACCCTCACCAGGTGGAGCAGGTTATGTCCGGGCTTGAAGAGATAAAGAGATGGCAGATCGAGGTGACCAATCCCGGCGGCATCGATGAGATGACCCTGTATGTCGAAGCCACAAATTTCAAGCGGGATGCCGAGCTTCTGCACAGCTTCAGGGAAAAGATAAAAATCAGGCCGAACCTCAAGGTGCTCACCCCTGGCACTTTACCTCCCCAGATAAGGCCCATAGAGGATAAGAGGACGTGGGAATAAAAGAGATACTTTTACTGAGTCTGATATTTCTGTTTCTTTGCGGCTGCGCGCCCAGACACCCGGTCATGGTTGAGGATATTCAGCCCGAACCGGGTGATTTTTTTTCCGGAAGAGGACACGTTTTGAAGCCGCAGGTGCTTGCAGACCAGATCAGGGATAAAGACTATATCCTGATAGGTGAATCACATGACAACCCCTGCGATCATAAGGTCCAGGCCGAAATAATCGGTCTGCTCGGGAAGGCCGGAGTAAACGCGGTAATTGCTCTGGAGATGGTCACTGTGCCCAAGCAGAATGTTCTGGATGAATTCAATCAGGGTTTGATCAGCCTGGAGGAACTGCCGGTAAAGCTGGAATGGGATCAAAGATGGGGGCATGATTTTGAGCTTTACCGACCGATTTTCAAGCAGGCCCTTGAACATAAAATCTCTGTCAAGGCCTTAAACGCCCCACAGGAAGTTGTCCGGAAGATAAGCCACTATGGTCTTGAGGGCCTGGACAATGAAGACTGGCGGTATTTACCACATGAGATCATTCCTCCAAAGCAGGAACAGCTTGATTATCTGAAAATGCAGTTTGAAGTGCATGAACAGTTCATCCCTGAGGACAGGGCTGATTTTGAGCATTTCATCCAGGCCCAATCCGCCTGGGACACCCAGATGGCTGCAATGGCCCTGTACTGGCGGAAGAAGACTTCAAAGACAGTGGTTGTCCTGGCCGGACTCGATCACGTGCGTCTGGGCTGGGGGATTGAGCATCGGCTGAATATTATCAGCCCGGGTAAGGATATCACAAGAATTGTTCCTGTACGCGATCCAGGTGATATCAGCAATAATGATCCCTTTTACTTTTTCTGCCCCGCAGTTGCTCAGGAAAGAGTGCGCTTTGGGCTGCTGTTCACAACTGATAACGATAAGATATTCTTGAGAGGTGTAATGCCGGGCAGCTCTGCCGACCATGCCGGACTCAGGTCAGGAGACAGGATAGTCAGAGCGGGCGGCAAGGAAGTTACAGAAGTCGGCGACCTCCACCGGGCGGCGAAAAAGGCTGTCCAGGAAGAAACCGTGCTGAAGCTGGAAGTGATCCGCGACAATGAAATCAAACTTTTTGAACTTGCATTGCCCGGGGAAGATTAGCGTTGCCTGAGCTGCCTGAAGTCGAAACCATAGCCTCGGGTCTGGCCTCTTTTGTTTGCGGCAGAAAGATCCAGGAAGTCCGTTTGATAAGCTCCCATATGATCATCGGTGATGAGATTATTTTCAGAAAAAGACTCAAATCGAGAATTATCCGAAATGTCCGGCGCAGGGCCAAGCTGCTGATTATGGATTTGAGCGATCCGGTTCATCTTGTATTTCATCTGAAGATGACCGGAAAGGTCTGGGTTCCCGGCGAAAGAACCGATCCAAACAAGCATACTCATATGGTTCTGGCTCTTAAAGGAGGACAGGACATTTTTTTCGAGGACCAGCGCAAGTTCGGATATGTTGCGGCCATGACTCCAGAGGAGCTTGGCCGATGGAGTTTTTATGCGGGTCTCGGACCAGAACCCCTGCAAATCGAGTCAGAAGAGTTTGTAAGTATTTTTAAGCACAGAAAGGCCAGGATCAAGTCTCTGCTTCTGGACCAGAAGGTAATAGCCGGCATAGGCAATATATATGCTGATGAGGCTCTTTACCTGGCTGGAATACATCCATGTTCCGTCCCAAGCGAAATCTCCGCGGACAAGCTGGCTGGACTGCACAATTGCCTGCGCGAAGTTCTGCTGGCAGCCATAAAAGCAGGCGGGAGTTCATTTCGAAATTATCGCAATGCACTGGGTTCAGCAGGCAGTTTCCAGGAAAGTTTTCTGGTCTACGGCAAGAAAGACCATTCCTGCCAGCAGTGTGGTTGCGTCATTGAGACAGTCAAGGTCTCAGGGCGGACTTCCTGCTTCTGCCCCCACTGCCAGGAGGAACCGCCGGCGGCAAAATAATCTCCTGTTCACGGCTTAGACAGGAGTTAGTTCGAGATCCCTGATCAGTTGAAGGTCGGCCTGCGCGTCGCGCCCTTTCCGGGTCAGATAGTTGCCGGTCATTATTCCACTGGCTCCGGACATGAAAATCAATGGGTGAAGCTCTCCCAAATTTTCCAGCCGCCCCCCGCAAACGATGATTTCCTTATCCGGGAGCATGTATCTCAGAAGGCAGATGATTTTAAGGCAACGCATGGGGCTGATTCTTGGCATATTCTCCAGAGGTGTGCCGGGAATTGGCACCAGAAAATTAACAGGAACAGCATCCACCCCCAGTTCACGAAGGGTCAAGGCCAGCTCCATAACTTGCGCGTCGCTTTCGCCCATACCGAACACCGCTCCGCTGCAGACTGAAAGACCGGCCTGCCTGGCCAGCCTGACTGTGTTTACCCGCTCTGAAAAGTCATGCGTGGTACAGACCCGGGAGAAAAAGCCTGGAGCGGTTTCCAGATTGTGGTGATATCTGTTCAGGCCGGATTTTTTAAGGGCAAGCAATTGTCCGGCACTGAGCACTCCCAGAGAAGCACAGGTGTAAATGCCTCCTGCAGCCATCTCAGAAACAGCCTGGGCGACTTTGTTCAGCTCTTTTGGATCAAGACCTCTGCCTGAAGTGACCAGAGAAAATTTTCCCACACCCTGCGATACTGTTTTTCTGCCTGTTTCTGCCAGTTTATCAGGACTTTTTAAGGGATAATACCGGGTTTCAGCCTGGTGATGAACCGACTGAGCGCAAAAGGCGCAGTCCTCCGGGCATCGACCGGATTTGGCGTTGGCAATGGAGCACACACTGATGTTCGAATTGAAAAAAGTCTTGCGCAAAAGCTGTGCTCCGGGGATCAGTCTTTCGGTCTCTTCACAGGGCAGCTCAAGCAAAAGATTTTGTTCTGCTGCCGAGAGCCTGTGGCCATCAGCCACAGCCCGGGCCAGGTCCAGAAGCTTAAAGTCGATCATCCGAAATACCTGAGAAAGCTTTCCTTAAGCACCCGCGGAGAGAGTACATCAAGGACTTCCACCTGCGCCAGGACCGGAACCTGGGTGAAGTGCTCAATAGCCTGGACATGATCGTTGTTGATGCCGTAATTCAAAATCACTCCCAGTACGGGCACTTCCGCCTGACGCAGGATACTTGCTGTCATCAGCGTATGGTTGATCACTCCAAGCCTGTTTGGAGCCACAATAAGAACCGGCAGAGACATGTTTTTCACCCAGTCAAGGATGAGCATTTCCCGGTTCAGGGGGACCATTATTCCTCCGGCGCCCTCAATGACCAGCCGACCGGGGAATTCTGGAATTACCAGTTTTCCTGGATCGATAGATTGACCTTCACGCTCCGCAGCCAGGTGGGGAGAAAGCGGCTGGGTAAGCACGTATGCTTCAGGGAGAATCCGGGCAGGATCAAGGCCGGACCATTTCAGAACTTGAGCACTGTCAAGCCCCTGCAGAGATCCGCTCTGCACCGGCTTCCAGTAACCGGCGTTCAGGCCCGCGGCCAGCAGAGCGCTTACCACGGTTTTGCCCACGCCGGTATCAGTGCCGGTTATGAAAAAACGTCGGGGAAAGTTCAAACCGTGTGAATTATTCTTAATCGCTGACCACCAGCTTCTGTCCGGGATGGATCAGATCTCCGGGACTTAGATTGTTAAGCTCTCTTAAGCGGTCCACGGAAATGCCGTATTTCATGCTCAGGCTGAAAAGAGTGTCGCCTCTCTGGACTTCATGTTGAGTTCCTTCGCCCCCTCCTGTTCTTTGAGGTTCTGGAGTCGCGGCACGCTCCCTGGTGACCGGAGCCGCCGGTCTTCCTTCGAGAGCAGCCAGCTTCTGACGCATGTCGTCAATATTTTCGCGCTGCATTTCCAGCTGGCGCTCCAGGTTCTGGGAAGAATCCCAGAAATCAGCAAAGGCTTTCTGTCTTTGTTCATCCCATTCTTCAATTTTCTGGAGGCGCTGTTCCACATTCTGCAGCTGAGCTGAAATCGCCTGAAGGTTTTGATCAGGACTTTCTTCTCCACCGCCCCTGGTAAATACAACCACAAGCAGAATCAGCAGTACTACTCCGGCTCCGGCCGCGATATAAGGGTAAAGATGCTCGGGCGGCCGGCCCAAGCGGCTGGCAAGATCACCTATACCGCTGAATCCTCCCATGTTGAGCTGTCTGTTCTTACGCTTCTGAGAGTGATGGGGCTCATCGCCCTCAATTTCATCCAGTTTGCTGATCCAGCTTTTCTTTTCCACGGTTTATCCTCGTTTAGGGGTTAGAATTTTCGGGTTTAGTGCCTTGCAATAATTAACCAAAAAAATAACCTTGGTAGCCTTTAATAGTCAAGGACTAAACATTCCTCAGGGTAAAAAAATAAGCTGTAGAATCTGCAAAGCTCTTCCCACCTCTCTTTTCTCAGTAAAAAAACGGGAAGAAATCAGAGTAAATTTCTGATTTCCCGGGCAGCCTTAAGCATGGCTGAGGTCAGCCTGCTCAGATCCCCTGGCTGGATGACATACGGCGGCATAATGTATATAAGGTTTAGAAAGGGTCTGATCCAAACGCCTTCCCGCACGAACATCCGCTGCAGTCCGGCCGTGGGAACACGGGACTCCATCTCCAGCACTCCGATGGCTCCAAGCGTCCTTACCCGGCGTACATCCGGCAAGTCATCTGCTGGAGCCAGTTCAGAACGCAGCTGTTCCTGAATCTTTAAAACCCTGTCTTTCCAATTTGAATCCTTGAGCAGTCCGATGCTGGCCAGAGCAACGCTGCAGGCCAGCGGGTTGGCCATAAATGTCGGGCCATGCATGAATACTCCGGGATTGCCCCTGCAGATGGTTTCAGCCACCTCGGAAGTACACAGTGTCGCAGCCTGGCTCATGTATCCGCCGGTCAGGGCCTTGCCCAGACATAGGATATCCGGGGATATAGAGGCATGTTCGCAGGCGAACATTTTTCCGGTTCGCCCGAAGCCGGTGGCTATCTCGTCGGCTATGAGCAAAATATCGTAGTTGGTGCAGAGGCGGCGCAGGCCTGCCAGATACTTCGGAGAATAAATGCGCATCCCTCCCGCCCCCTGGACTACCGGTTCCAGGATAAGTGCAGCCAGTTTCCGGCGGTGTGTGGAGATCAACTCTTCAATCTCATGGAAGCATTCCGGCGTACATTCATGCTCGAAAGCACACTCAGGTGCCGGGGCAAACAGGTTTTGGGGCAGAAAACCCGAAAAAAGGCGGTGCATACCTGTATCCGGATCGCAAACGGACATGGCTCCGAAAGTATCGCCGTGGTAGCCGCGCTTTAAGCTCAAAAATCTGTTTTTTGAAGCTTTGCCTCTGGACTGCTGATACTGCAGGGCCATCTTCAAGGCCACTTCTACCGCAACAGAGCCGGAATCACTGAAAAAGACCTTGTCCAGGCCCGCGGGTGTCAATTGAATTAGCAGCCTGGCCAGCTCTACGGCAGGCTCATGGGTAAGGCCTCCGAACATGACATGAGCGGCTTTTTGCGTCTGCTCAAGCAAGGCCCGGTTGAGCACCGGATGGTTGTAACCATGAATGACGGCCCACCATGAAGACATGCCGTCGATGAGTTCTCGTCCGTCAGCAAGCCTGATGCGCGTTCCGGATGCCGACTCAACAGGATAGACGGGTAAGGGGTCGAGCAGGGAAGTATAGGGATGCCATATGTTTTCACGGTCAAAAGCCAGTTGGTCTTCAAGAGACATCTTTGATTCCAAAAAATTATGCACGAAAAAAGAAATTATCCGGGTGAAAAGAAAAAACCCGCTAGAAAGCGGGTGAAATTCAATTGGCGGAGGGAGAGAGATTCGAACTCCCGGACCCGTCAGGGTCTGCGGTTTTCAAGACCGCCGCCTTCAACCGCTCGGCCATCCCTCCACTTCAGGCATTTAAAACTTAATGAGTTCCCGCAGTTCAGGTTTAATTACCTGAATGCAGGTAGAGCAGCCAGCAGACAGACTGCTGAAAGCTTGCTTTAAAACCTGAAATTTTTATAATAGAAACGATTATTCTGTCAATATCAGTCTTTGGAGTATCTTTTTCTCATGCCTTTAAATAATGGAATTTATAAAAAATATGACGCTCTTGCTCTTTTTTCCGGAGGCCTGGATTCAATCCTTTCGATGAAGATGGTTGAACGGCAAAACCTGAGGGTGCTGGGTCTTCACTTCATCTCCCCGTTTTTCGGCAAACCGCACAAGATCGCTCACTGGGAGAATATTTACGAAATTGAGCTTCTAGGCCTTGATGTTTCAGATGAATACGTGAAAATGCTCCTAAACGGGCCGAAATTCGGATTCGGCAAGTTTATCAACCCCTGCCTGGACTGCAAGATATTCATGCTCAAGAAGGCCAAAACACTTATTGAACCTTACGGAGCGAAGTTTATTATCACCGGAGAGGTACTGGGCCAGCGTCCCATGTCCCAGAGAAGAGACGCACTTGATATCATAACCAGAGAAGCAGACGTGCGCGATGAATTATTGCGGCCTTTAAGCGCAGGACATCTGCGCCCCACCCGGCCGGAAGAAGAAGGCCTGATTAACCGGAAAAAACTGGGTCGGGTATCCGGAAGAGGGCGCAGGGAGCAAATGATAATGGCCGAAGAATTCAACATCGGCGAGATTCCTACTCCAGCAGGAGGGTGTCTGCTTACGGAACAGGAGTCATGCAGGAGATACCTTCCCCTTTTCAGAAGCATGTGCAGGCCTTCCGCCA
Organism: Desulfonatronospira sp.; assembly: GCA_007127015.1. Taxonomy (GTDB): domain Bacteria; phylum Desulfobacterota; class Desulfovibrionia; order Desulfovibrionales; family Desulfonatronovibrionaceae; genus Desulfonatronospira. The sequence continues at coordinate 10,617 of SLAE01000066.1, forward strand.
TGGATTTTCACCTGGCCAACCTCGGCAGACAGCTATGGTCCAGGAGTGATCCTTCCGGATGGATGATTCTGGGGCGAAATAAACAGGACAATGAACAGCTGCAAAAATTTGCCGCAGATAAAGACTATCTGTTTGAAATCAGGAACTATCCAGGGCCTCTGGGCCTTGGACGCAGCCTCTGCGGCCGGGCATGGCCGGAAGAGATGCTTGCAGAAGCAGCAGCCCTGAATGCCTGCTATTCACCCAAGGCTAGAAAATCCAGGCGCGGTGTGGAAGTGATTCTTACACATGAAAACACACAGAAGATAATCGTGGTCCGCCCGGACTTTAAAGAGCAGTGTTCCGGCTGGACCGAGCCGGAATGGAACAAAGAACTGTTCAAAAAGATATCTGAGCACAATAGTAAGCTCATGGAAGCAACATGATCATCTTCGATGTGGTCCTGATCGTGTTTAGCGCGCTCATATTGTGGATTGGCGCGCTCTGGGTTGTGGACAGCGCTTCTATTCTGGCCAGAAAATTCAGGCTGTCCGATATGACTATCGGACTTACAATTGTCGCGCTGGGTACTTCCCTGCCGGAATTTCTGGTCACGGCCACAGCCGCGTTCAAGGATATGGGAGACATAGCCCTGTCCAATATCGTCGGTTCAAACATATTCAACCTGGGGATCATTCTGGGTCTGCTGGCATTAATCAAGCCAATCCCGGCGCAGAGAACTCTGGTTCACAGGGATGGACCTATTCTTTTTCTGCTTGGTCTTTTTGTGCTGATCATGCTTTATGATCTGAATATGGGACGTGGCGCAGGCCTGATACTGGTAATTTTTTTTGTGAGTTATAATCTGCTGGTTTTTCTCCGCGGAGCGAGAATTCCTCAGGAGTTAGTTTCGGCTGAAGCCAAGAGCGCTCAGAAAAAAGACTACCTGAAGCTTGCTGGAGGGTTTATCCTTCTGGCCCTTGGAGGACAGTTCATGGTCGAGGGAGCTTCCTCACTGGCTGCCAGGGCCGGAATCAGTGAATGGGCCATTGGGGTGAGCATTGTCGCTGCAGGTACTTCCCTTCCGGAACTGATCACCTGCCTGGCCGCGCTTTTCAGAGACAAAAAAGAGATGCTGCTGGGCAATCTTATAGGCAGCGATATCTTCAATTTCGCAGGTGTGCTGGGGCTGACCTGCATTCTCGCGCCGATCAGTTTTTCCCAGGCTGCTTTGCCCGGGATGTTTACCTTTTTATTCATGGTCGCTATAGTAATATTCTTCATGCGTACCGGTTTCAGAATAACCCGGCTTGAAGGTGCTGTGCTTATCTGTATAAGCCTTTTCCGCTGGGGACTGGATTACAGCATCCTGCCCTTATAAGATTTGGCTGCAAAATACTCTTTTTTACAGCCAAAGGAGTCAGGAATCAGGA
>SLAE01000114.1 GCA_007127015.1 Desulfonatronospira sp.
ACAGACTGGCAGGGCTTTCTGGCTCCCATCAAAGCGACGCGCTTTGAGTCGGCACTGGTCCTAGGTGCTGGGGGAGCCTGCCGCGCGGTTTTATACGCACTGAAGGGCCTGGGCGTAAAGAAAATCATGCTTACAAACCGAAGCGAGGACAAGGCCATTTCTCTGGCCCGTGAATTCGGAGTTGATATCATCTCCTGGTCTGATCGCCATAAAATTAGAGCAGACCTGGTGGTCAATACAACCCCTCTTGGGACTGTGGGGCCAATGCAGGAGCAGACTCCCTGGGAGAAAGAGGAATTTCCCTTCAAGGCCGCTTACGATCTGGTGTACAATCCTTTGCAGACCAGACTTTTAAAACAGGCAGAAAAAGCAGGGGCACAGAGAGTATCCGGACTGGACATGTTCGTTTTTCAGGCTCTGGAGCAGTTCAGGCTCTGGACCGGACAGGGATTTGACCCTGCCTGGGCTGTAAACTTGCTCAGTCAAAGGATCGAAAAATAAATCCGCGATTTCATATTAGACCAGGTATACTTAAAAGATATTTGCTTCAGCCGCCGGACGGGTATTTATCCCTAATTTCAGCGGCTCCGGCCTCAAGCGCCCTGGTATTGTGGCCAAGCAGATGATGATAGCGCTCGGGAATAACCCTGGATAGGCTCTTGATCACTGCTTCCAACGCGATTATTCCGGTGATTCTGACATACGCCCCAAGCGCGACCATGTTGGCCAGCCGCAGATTGCCCAGCTCAGCGGCAATGTCGTTGACCGGGACACTGAACGCGCGGATGCGTCCATTATCAGTCAGATCCGGCTCAACAAGGGAAGAATTGATCAGCACCACCCCATTATCTCTCACAAGTGGCTGAAATTTCTCCAGAGAAGGCCTGTTCATGGCGATAAGGCTCAAAGGTCGCCTGATTATGGGTGAACCGATTTCCTCATCCGAAATAACCACTGTGCAGTTGGCTGTTCCGCCACGCATCTCCGGACCATAAACAGGGATATAGGTCACCTCCATATCGCTTTCCATTGCTGAAACAGCAAGCAGCGTACCCATGAGCATGACCCCCTGGCCGCCGAAACCGGCAATGATCGCGTCCTGATAAATGCTCATCCTTCCTCCGCTACTGCGTCCTTGAGTACTCCCAGGGGAAAATAGGGAATCATCTCACCGGCCACCCTTTCATTAGCTTCAACCGGAGTCATACGCCAGTTTGTGGGACAGGATGCCAGAAACTCAACAAAACCAAAACCCATACCCAGCTTTTGAACTTCAAATGCTCTAAGCAGGGCCTTTTTTGCTTTTTTCAGGTTTTTTATGTTATTCACCGCCACCCTGGCTGCAAAGTGAACACCTCGAAGTCTGGACATGATTTCAGCCATCTGCAGAGGGAACCCGTCCAGCTCAGGCTGACGTCCGCCCGGAGTGGTGGTGGTCTTTTGACCGACCATGGTTGTGGGCGCCATCTGCCCGCCGGTCATTCCGTATACGGTGTTGTTGACATAGACTACTGTAATCCTTTCTCCCCTGTTGGCGGCATGCATGATTTCGGCAAGTCCGATTGAAGCCAGATCACCGTCGCCCTGATAGACGAAGACAAAACTGTCCGGACTGCTTCTCTTAACCCCTGTGGCCACTGCAGGAGCTCTTCCATGCGGAGCCTCAAGCGAATCTACAAGAACATAATTGTATATGAAAGCTCCGCATCCTATGGCTGCAACGCAGATGCTTTTTTCTGCCAGTTCTTTCTCTTCCAGGCAGGCGGCCAGAAGTTTGTGCACTATCCCGTGATGACAGCCTGGACAGAAATGTGTGGGTGTATCAGCCAGAATTTCCGGAGATTTATAAGCCAGAACCTCCTGCATTGTATTCATGCTCCTGAATTTGTTTTATGTTGGAAAAATTATATTTTTGGGGTTCTTTGAACCGATCATGTTCCTGAATTGAATTCCTTTAAAATCGGTCCTTCAAAGTCGTCAGGGGTCGGAAGATTACCAGGCAGGTGACCATAGAAACCGCAAGGAGCAAGCCCGCACAGAGCCAGCCGGGCATCTTCAACCATTTGTCCCATATTGTGCTCAATGGTCATGAATCTTTTGCCATTCTCAGCCAGATCCTGCAGAGCCCGGGAGGGAAAAGGAAACAGGGTGATCGGTCTTAGAAGTCCTACCCTGTGCCCCTGCTGTCTGAGCCTGCGGATGGTGGATTTGGCAATGCGGCCGATCGATCCGAAAGCAACGACAATCAGTTCAGCATCTTCAGTCATGAATTCTTCATGACGGCACTCTCTGCGAGCCGCTGTATATTTTTGCTGAAGGTGTTCATTATGTTTTCCCAGGGTGCCTTCAGCCAGCCGCAGGGATTTGATCACCCTCGGCATTCGCTTTCCGAACCCTTCAAGGCGCCATGACTCCGACTCCGCTGAGTCCTGAGCCTTTCTCCGGTGCAGGCGGACAGGCTCCATCATCTGCCCGATAATGGCATCGCCAAGGATCATCACCGGATTGCGGTAGGCAAAAGCCAGATCAAAGGCCAGCATGGTCAGATCGTAAGCCTCCTGGACAGTTCCCGGAGCCAGGACCAGCTGGCGGTAGTCACCGTGTCCTCCTCCCTTTACCGCCTGGAAATAGTCACCCTGGGAAGGACCGATGTCGCCGAGTCCGGGACCGCCGCGGCTGATATTGACGATTACTCCGGGCAGATCGCTGCCGGCCATGTAGGAAATTGCCTCCTGCTTGAGGGAAATTCCAGGGCTGGATGAGGAAGTCATGGCTCTGATCCCGCAGGCTCCGGCACCAAGGAGCATATTGGCCGCGGCAATTTCGCTTTCAGCCTGAACGAACTGCCCTCCAGCCTTTGGCAGTGCTGTGGACATGAATTCAGGAATGTCGTTCTGCGGGGTTATGGGATAGCCGAAATAGCAGCTGCATCCTGCATCCAGAGCCCCCCTGGCGATGGCTTCATTGCCTTTGACGAAGATTTTAGACATGCTCCTCCTCCACAGCATCCTCGCTGGAGCGGTCAGCCCTGCTTCTGTAGACTATAAGAGCCTCATCCGGACAGATCTGGGCACAAAACCCACAGCCCTTGCATCCTGACATGTCCCCATTGCTGATCTGAACAATCCGGTATCCCTGTTTATTTGTCCGCTGCGACTGCTCCAGGGTATCCGTAGGACACACCAGAGTACACAAAAGGCAGCCCTTGCATCTTTCTTCTCGAAAAAT
>SLAE01000103.1 GCA_007127015.1 Desulfonatronospira sp.
GGTAAAGTTCTTCAATCCGGTGATCTGTATCCATGGGCGGGCGACTGGAACAGATCCTCAGCTCTGACGCTGTTCCGCGAACGAAATTCTTTTCGGTAATCTTCCTGATTTTATCGATCAGCCTCTTGCCGTCCTCTTTATGTGTAAAACGGACATCAACCCCCAGTCTCGCGCTTTCCGCTACCGAATTAGGTCCAATTCCACCATGGATCAAACCGACGTTGATCAATATATGCGGGGGCCGGTTCAGCTCTTCCAGGGCAATTGTCTTGTAAGCGGCCTCCAGCACTGCGCTTGGTTTGTCCGGTCCGGCACATCCGGCGTGCCCGGCCTTTCCGGAGATGAATATGTCAAAGCCTGTCTTCCCCTTGCGCCCTGTCACGACCTGGGAGTCAAGGCCTCCTCCCTCAAGGACGAAGGCGGCCCTGCTTTTCAGGGCCAGCTCTGTGATGAGTTCCCTGGAATAAGGAGAACCGATCTCCTCTTCTGAGTTAAAGAATACGGTTACCGGGATAACATCCAGAAATCCAAGATCGCTCAGGACCTTCAAGGCAAAGATGCCTGTCACCAGTCCTCCCTTCATGTCCAGGACTCCGGGACCGTAAGCCTTAAACTGATCCTCCCGGTAATGTTTAAACGCGGTTTGCTCGGGAAATACAGTGTCCATATGGCCCATTAGCAGGATTGAATTTTTATTTTCAGCCTGCCTGTTCACGGCCAGAACCATATTTCCGCACTCCTTCATGGGAAGTATCCGCGTGGAAAGAGGGATTTCGGACAAAATCCCGGCGATGTACTCAGCCATATGGTCCACCCCGGCCTTGTTGTGAGTTCCGCTCTGGATAAGCACCAGCCTTTCCAACAGCCCGAACATCTCTTTTTCCAGGGATTTTACATGGCTTTTCAGCTTCTTGATCATGAACATGTATATAATAAATTGTGAATCAGGAGTCAGCTCTTCAAATAGCCCTTTCTTTTTCGCCTTTGCCGGGTACCGGCATCTTTTCCTGTTCTTTGGGCCTGCATGGCTCCCGTCCCTGATCGCCTGCATCATGTCCGTCATTTTTTTCAAATTTGTTAAAGGCGGTATCCTGCCTGACATATTCAGCGGGATCAGGATCCGGATATCTGACTTCCTCACCGCTCCAGGGCTTCCTTAAGATCAGTTCGCTGCCATCCGCGCCGCTCACATTGGAGCTGTGCAGAGGAATCTTGCCTCCGGCAGTGGCGATAAATCTGGGAATGGCGTCTCCTGAGATATTGCCGTACATGCTCTCAACAATATCCTGCCCTGTTTTCACCGGAACCCGCAGGTGAGCAAACTGGGGATTGCGGTAACTGCAGTTGAAAATGTAATACGGTCTGACGTAAGCTTCCTGGATTGTTTCGCAAAGCTTCCACATTTTCACCCTGGTGTCGTTTATGCCTTTGAGCAGAACCGCCTGGTTCATGACCGCGCTGACCCTCCTGGACAACTGTTTGAAGGCCTCCCTGGATACCGGGGTGACCTCCTGGGCGGTATTGATCTGAGTGACAATCCTGAGGGGCTTGCGGTCATTGCTCATCTCCAGGATATCCAGCAGCTTTCCGGTGATCCGCTGCGGTGTGGTCACCGGAATCCTTGTTCCCAGACGCTTCACGCGCACATGATCAATGGAATCCAGTTCATCCAGGAGCCTTAAAAGCATTTCATCAGGCAGCATAAAGGCGTCCCCGCCGGTAATGAGCACGTCCCTGATCCTTGAGTCATCCCGGATATATTTAATGGCTTCCGCGTAAGCCTCACCCGGATAGATGCGGTCCTTTTTCCCTATATGGGCTATGCGCAGACAATGCGTACAGTACATGGCGCACATATTGGTCGCCTTGATGGTGACCACCCGCGGATAGAACTGATCGATGAGTCTGGCCGGAGAATGATCTGCAGCCACAGGAGGAATCTCAATCCCCGCGTTATCCAGCATTTCCCCGGTGGGAACCGCCTGAAGAAGAACAGGATCATCAAGGGTTTCCGGCATAATCAGACCCGCGTAATAAGGAGTAAGGCGCATGCGGTAATTTCTGTTCACCCTGCTTACCTCTTCAATAACCTCTGGAGGCAGGTTGAGTATTTCGCCCAGGGTATCCACTGATTCCACGGCAAAGCGCAGCTGTCCTGAAAAAGAATTCCAGTCCTCCATATTCATCCCCAGGAGCTGTCTGATTCTGCTATGGTTCTGTTCGATCCTGTCCCACAGCTGTATTCCGCTGGGAGCTGATACGTCCTTTTGTTCCAGATACCATTCAATTCTGGAACCTGCCTCGGCAACAATGGGCAGGGCTTTGTTCACTCTGCCTCCAACACTGACCCGGTGCTCGTCGATCTGCTGATGCTTCAATGCAAGGCCGGTCAGGTCCTGCCTGGATATATCAAAGGCCTGAGGGCTCAAACCTTGTCTGTCTCTGGCGAGTTTTAACATTTTAAACAGATCCACGATATTGCCTGTCTGTTTATCCAAGCCGCTTCTTTTAAAAAGCTCCCGGATTTTTTCCGCCTGCGGGGATGCGGGATCTGCGTTTAAATTCCAGCCGGAAAAAAGATTGTCCAGAAGCTCTATTGTAAAGTGGTCAATCAGCTCATTTTTATTCATGTGCCTGTTCCATACTGGTTATAGATTCTTCGAGCAGCTTACGGCCATGCCTGATTTCCCGGTCCAGAATCTCCCTGTTTCTGGAAACCGCCACTACTCTTCCCAGAAAAGTTCCCGGCTTTACTGAACAGCCGTGTCCCACATGTTCCAGGATAATCATCTTATGCTCTATGCCGTTTTTCCTGACCTGGCGGAACAACTCCCTTTCGTCTTCCTCCAGAGGAAGAAAGTATCTGGTCATTACTTCGCGCTCCACTTTGAAATTATACGTTCTCCAGCTGAGATCGCTGATGGCCTCCTTTATTTCCACCTTGTTCGGCGGAAGCCTGTTTTCGGTTACCGCGTAGTATTCCAGTTCCATAAGAGACGGAGAATCATCAGGCAGAAGATTTTCCAGGGTGCAGCACATTTCCATTGTTGTCCCCTGCTTGCGGGCGTTAACTTCGACGAAAAATATCTCGCCGCTTTGATTTACAATATAGTCACATCCGAATATCCCCCGATAACCGCTCCTGCCCAGGATCCTGCCCACCATTCTGGTGTGCTCCTTGATTTCAAGCTGCTCCCTGTAAGGAAGAACCGAAGGAAAGGTGGA
>SLAE01000193.1 GCA_007127015.1 Desulfonatronospira sp.
CTGGCCGGAGTGGATAAGATGCATACCGGATCTGAGGTTGAACCTCCCAGAGGCTGCGCGGCCGCCGTGGTCAAGGGCTATGAGGTCCTCGTGCCCTTAAAGGGCGTAGTCGATATCCAGAGCGAACTGAAAAGGCTGAAAAAAGAACTGGGCAAGCTGGAAAAAGATCTGAACATGGTTGCCGGGAAGCTGAACAATCAGGGCTTTTTAAACAAAGCTCCTGCCGAGGTAGTGGAAAAAGAAAAAGCCAAAGCAGGGCGCATTAGCGAAGAAAAGGAAAAATTAGCCGCTCTGCAGCACAGGCTGCTGGAAATTGCGGACAACTGATGCCCGGCAGTCGGCTGTTCAACATTCACAAGGACATTACATGAGCAAGGTATATCTGATCGGCGCCGGACCCGGGGATCCCGGACTTTTGACCCTCAAGGCAAGAGACATCCTGTCCAGAGCGGACGTGGTGGTTTACGACTACCTGGCCAATGAAGCCTTTCTTAAGTTCTGTCCTTCGGAAGCGGAACTGATTTACGTGGGCAAGAAAGGCGGAGACCATACTTTGAGCCAGGACAAAATTAACGAACTGCTGGTGCGTAAGGCCTCTGAACAAAAAATCATCGCCAGGCTGAAAGGGGGAGATCCATATATCTTTGGAAGGGGAGCCGAAGAAGCCCAGGAGCTTCTGAAATCCGGAATCAGCTTTGAGATTGTTCCCGGAGTGACATCGGCAGTGGCCGCTCCGGCATACGCCGGCATCCCTCTGACACACCGCAGTTATTCATCCTCGGTTTCCTTCATCACCGGACACGAAGATCCGGATAAACCTGAAAGCTCTCACAACTGGCGCAGCCTGGCCACAGGAACCAGCACCCTTGTCTTTTTCATGGGCGTAAAAAACCTGCCGCATATCTGTGAAAACCTCATCCGAAACGGAATGGATCCGCAGATGCCAGCGGCTCTGGTGCGCTGGGGCACAACCTGCCTGCACAAATCCATGGTTTCCACTGTCCAGGAAATTCCCGGAAAGGCGATTGAGGAAAATTTCAAACCCCCTTCACTGCTGGTAGTAGGCCGGGTGGTTCTTTTAAGAGATGAGCTCAACTGGTTTGAAAAGCTGCCTTTGCTGGGCAAGGGGGTGGTGGTCACCAGAGCCAGGGAGCAGGCCAGCGATCTGCTGGAGAAGATGCGGGAACTGGGAGCCTGCTGTTATGAGTTTCCCACCATTGAAATACAGCCGCTTGAAACCTATACTCCGGTACAGGATACAATATCCGAACTGTCTGAATTCGATTGGCTGGTGTTCACCTCGGTCAATGGGGTGCGTTTCTTCTGGTCTGAATTAAGACGGGCCGGTCTGGATGCCAGAGCTTTCGGCGCCGCCAGGGTGGCTGCCATCGGCCCGGCCACCGCCCAGGCCCTGCAGGAAAAGGGCATACACCCCGACTTTGTTCCGGACAAATACGTGGCCGAATCAGTGGTCCAGGGTCTACTGGATCTGGGAATAAAGAACAAGTATGTGCTAATTCCCAGGGCACTGAAGGCCAGGGAGGTTCTTCCCGATGAACTGCGCAAGGCCGGCGCGCACGTAAAGATCCTGCCGGTCTATCAGACCGGGCTGGCCCAGAAAAGCGGCACAGAGATCGTAAAGCTCATGCGCGACGGCGAGATCAATTATATTACCTTCACCAGTTCCTCCACTGTGGAAAACTTCTTTTCCCTGGTTGACCCGGAGGAGGTGCGCTCATTCCAGAATCAGAGGCTCAAAATTGTCTGCATCGGTCCTGTTACCGCAAAAACACTTGAAGGTTTCGGTCTTAAAACGGACATCATGCCAGGAGAATATACCATACCGGGAATGGTCCAGGCCATGCTTGATCATGTACGGCAGAGCTGACTGGAAAAATTCAGGAAATAACTGATGGCATACAGTATAGCGGTGCTCATTTCAGGTTCGGGTTCCAATCTGCAGGCCATAATTGATCGCATTGAACAGGGCGCTCTTCATGCTGAAATAAGTCTGGTCATCAGCAACAGGCCCGGTGTCAGGGGTCTTGAGCGGGCTTCAAAGCACGGGCTGCCCACGCTGGTCATAGATCACAGAAAATATTCCACCAGAGAAGATTTTGACGCCGCCCTGGTCAGGGCGATAATGGACCGGGGTGCCCGGGGCGTCATTCTGGCCGGGTTCATGCGTATTGTCACCCCTGTTTTGATCAATGCCTTTTCCGGGAATATATTAAACATACATCCCAGCATTCAGCCGGCCTTCCCCGGGGTTAACGCCCAGAAACAGGCGTTTGACTACGCTGTCAGAATATCCGGCTGCAGCATCCATTTTGTGGACGATAAAATGGATCATGGTCCGATTATCATTCAAGCCGCTGTTCCGGCAATGGCCGAAGATGATGAAAAATCTCTCGGTTCGCGCATACTGGCTCTGGAGCACAGGATTTATCCGCAGGCGATACAGTGGCTGGCCCAGGGACGGCTTGAAATTCAAGGCCGGAAGGTTATGGTTAAAGATCCCCCTGATCCCGCGGCTGTTGAGACGCAAGGTTACCCGGCCCTGGTCAGCCCCGGACTGGAAGCAGGTTTTTAATGTAAAGCAAGTGCGGGATTTCCGAACCTGCTCCACAGATTAAAACTGTAAGCTTTTGACATTTCTTAGAAATTTTATATAGTAACCTGAATCCGTGAAGTTTATTTTTCGTATATCCTTAAATAGGTACAGGGGTTTGGCAAAATGGCCGCAAACTGTTTGAGCGACTTAGGCAGACTTAATCAAAATTCTTTAACCATATGATTTAATTTAAATCAAATTTTGGATACCCTGCAGTACGTTAAATCAGGCAAGGCCAAAATTTTGATTTAGTCTGCCTTGGAGTGAGTTTTTGCGGTCATTTTGACAAATTCCTGAACCTGTTATCACGGATTCAGGCAGTAAAGTAATATTTAAACTTTTATTCATAATTCATAATCCTTAACCCTAACCTTATACATTGAAAGAACTCCTTCCCTTACTTCCCAGGCCCAGCCATTACCTTGGTCAGGAAATCAACTCGGTACACAAGGATAAAGCCCGCGTCGCCGTGCACGTGGGACTTGCCTTTCCCGATGTTTACGAAGTGGGCATGTCCTATTTAGGCCAGAAAATCCTTTACCACCTCATAAACGATCAGCACGACTTTTTAGCTGAAAGAGTTTTTGCCCCTTCACTGGAAGC
>SLAE01000074.1 GCA_007127015.1 Desulfonatronospira sp.
AGAGACTTAAGCTGATGAAGCGACTGCTCCTCTCTTGTCTTTTTTCTTATTCTCTTAAGTCTCTTACGTCTCTTAAGATTGCTCTTGCTAATCTATAACCACTGTGCATTTCTTTAGAAACCCTGTCGGGTGGTAGGACTCTTTGGCCTTTTTAAGGCCCGGATCACCCATGTCCTGCTCACGGTTGATCGTCTGATAGTGCGGAGCTGATTTGAGCAGAAAAAGCCTGTTCATGGCCTGATAGACCCCCTTGTGTTTCGGGCAGCCTTTTTCAAAGTGAATGAGCAGGCTTTGATCCGGCAAAGCTTCAGCTACCGTGAAGGCGATCATTTCATCCTGGATCATCAGCCCGGCGCCGAACAGTCTGCTTAAACGTTCCCAGGCGTTGAACACCTTCACGACCACGCGGTTTTCAGCTTCCAGTGTTGAAGAATCAGTGCATTCCTTCCACAGACACCATTCAGTCTGCAGGCCCAGGGCATGTTCGATATATTTTTTATCCAAAGGCACATAGGTATAATCATTTTTTCTGACAAACTGGTTGTACAGGTTCTTTTTTCTGTGCCACTTATTGCCTTTAAGGGCTCTTAATTCGGAGCCGGAATAAAGATAGTCCCAATGTTTCCTGGCTTCAATAATCCTGATCTCAGGGACGCGGTGTTTCCATAATGCAGCCAGATGTTCGGGAACGCGGATGAATTTTCCGGGTGAGGGGAGATTCTTCAAGATCGAAGTCCAGTCCTGATTCCAGTCACCAACAGGTGCCCAGTAGCCTTTTTCGGGTTTTTCCTGTCTGATCCAGGCCAGATCATGAGCAAACGCGATCTTCAGGCCGTATTCGCCGGACCAGCCCCAGATGTTGGCAAAACTGTAGTCCGAGACAGGCTGCGGGGTTGATGCGAAAAGTTGATTGTATCTGTCTTCAAGTGAAAGATCTATATCTTGAAATTGCATGCGCATCCTTATTGCTTGAGAGAACAAGATCAATTAAAGCAGGAAGTCTGCCGGGTCAAGTAGGTTGATCCCGGGTAAACTTCAAATCCTCAGCCAGACCGGGAGCCAAGCTAATGGGTACGCTGATCAGAAAATACGCTTATGGTCATGTATGGTCTCTCCGCCTGATCACCCTGGCTGGCTTGATCATAGCGGTGGCCATAAACGGGATAGCTGTCCATCAGCAGTTTATCGCAGGGGGCTTTGCCGGATTAAGTCTGCTGATTTTTTACGCGGCAGGAATTTTGAGTCCGGGTATATGGCTGGTTGTTTTAAATGTTCCGGTTTTTGTCCTGGGACTGTTTCTTGTCAGCAGAAGGTTTTTTTTCTACAGCCTGTACAGTGTGCTGATCACCGCTCTTTTTCTGCAGGTCCTGATGATTGAACTACCTATCGAGGATCCCATGCTGGCGGCCTTAAGCCTCGGCTTTCTGCTTGGCGCGGGTATAGGTATCAGCTTAAGGTCATTTGGTTCAACCGGAGGGCTGGACATTATCGGGGTCATTCTGTTTCAGAAGTTCAATTTGAACATCGGGCAAAGCAGTTTTATTTTCAATCTGGGACTTTTTACGATAGGTTTTATTTTTCTTGAGGCTGATCTTGTTCTTTACTCACTTATCAGTGTATTCCTGACCGCGGTGATAGCTGATTATTTCATGTCCCTGTTCAATCAGCGCAAGATGGTGCTGGTTATCACGTCATTTCCTGAAGCAATCGTAGAACAGATAAGCAGAAGGCTGCATAGAGGTTCAACTTACATTTACGGCCGGGGAGCTTACAGCGGCAAACACAGGAAGATCGTTCTGACCGTGGTCAATAATTTTCAGTTGAAAAGGCTGGAAGAACTGATTTATAAAAAGGATCCTGAAGCGTTTGTCATCATCGAGAACACCTTCAATGTCCTGGGACGTGGTTTTTCCCGAAGGATGATTTTTTAATGTCTTTTATTGTACTGCTCACCGATTTCGGCCATATTGATCCATACGTGGGTCAGATGAAGGGAATGATCTACAAAAAATTTCCAGAAGCCCGAATCGTGGATCTGTGTCATGGCGTACAGCCATTCAATGTTGAGCAGGCAGGTTTTTTGCTTTACGCTTCTCTGGATCACTTTCCTCACGGCTCGGTGTTCGCTGCCGTGGTTGATCCTGGAGTCGGCTCCGACCGGCGCATAGTTCTTGCCGATGCAGGTGCTTATCTGATACTTGCTCCTGATAACGGGCTTTTAAGCCCGCTTTTTGAGGAAGGCCGGATACTCAGGGTGTACAGATACAGGGGTAATGTACCCGCATCCTCCACATTTCACGGCCGGGACATAATAGCTCCTCTGGCGGCTCACCTGGCGCGGAATAACAAAGTGCCCGAAGAATTCTCGCCCACGGATCCTGACGAGCTTATACTGACCGGACTTTTGAGACCGAGGTTTTCAGAATCAGGCCTGGTATGCAGGGTGGTGCACCAGGACAGTTTCGGAAATCTCATTCTTGAGCTGAATATCAAAGACTGGGGTGAAAGGCTTAAGAACAGAAAGCTGCGCGTTAAGGGCCTGGATCTTCTTCCGGTTAATTATTATGCGGCTATTCCGGAAGGCTGTCTGGGACTGGTGCCGGGCAGCCAGGGACGGCTGGAGATTGCAGCCAGAGAGAAAAGCGCTGCCGAGCTTCTGGAAACCGGTCCTGGCGACAGCGTTATCATCCGGGAAAACTCAACTGCTCCTTTGAAGAGGTGAAAATGTCTCAGACCATGATCATCTATGATTCGATCTGCAAACTGCATCGTGCAGGCGACGGCCATCCGGAAAATCCCGCAAGGCTTGAAGCCATAGTCTCCGCACTGCAAAATGATCCGCAAGCTTCTTCGCTTGCCTGGCAGCGTCCCCTGCCCGCAGGGGAGGAAGATCTGCTGAACAATCATGACCGTTCATATATAGATCTGGTCAAAGACAGCGTTGCCTCAGGGCGTTCTTCCCTGGGTTATCCGGATACGGGCATAAACAGCTCTTCCTGGGACGCTGCCCTGGCCGCGGGAGGAGCCATGATCACCGGGGTTGACCTGGTCATGGAAGGAAAAGCCGCCAATGCTTTCTGTCCGGTCCGTCCCCCCGGCCATCATGCCCTGCCCGGAATGGGCATGGGCTTCTGTCTTTTCAACAACGTCGCCCTGGGCGCGAGACATGCCATAAAGAAGTATGGACTTGACCGGATACTGATTATTGACTGGGATGTTCATCATGGAAACGGAACTCAGGAAGCGTTTTACAGGGAAAAGGAAGTCTTTTTTTTCAGCACGCACCAGGCATCCTGGTATCCATTCACCGGCGCTTCAGGAGAAAGGGGCGAGGGGCCGGGGCTGGGAACGACCATGAATTTTCCCTTCCCCGCGGGATCAGGCCGGAAGGACATTCTTCCGGCATATACGGAACACCTGCTCCCGGCGATGCAGAAGTACAAGCCTCAGCTGGTGCTGATATCCGCAGGATTCGATTCTTATCAGGGCGATCTTCTGGGTATGTTCAAGCTTACAGCTGAAGATTTTGCCCAGCTGACCTCCATAGCCATGGAAATTGCCGACGAGTATGCTTCAGGACGGCTGGTTTCCACTCTGGAAGGGGGATACAGCCTTGATGGTCTGGCCAGTGCCTGTACAGCCCATGTGCGCACGCTGATGCAGGCACAGGATGATTAAGCATTGCGAACCTGATCAAATATCAGCGCCTGAAAGGCCACTGCCGGGCTTCATCTCCAGGCCGGTAAGCTGAGTTTCATAGCCTCCCAGTTTCATGATTTTGTTTTTGAATTCATCTGATTTCAACAGCTCGATGACTTTGTAAATTTTTTTATTTTCCAGGTGTTCCAGAGGAATAAGCAGGTCATAGCGCTCCTTTGCCAATGGGACGAAATCGAGCTCAAGGGCCTTTGCCGCGGCCTGAATGCCCAGACCACAATCAGCGGTACCGCTTAAAACATTTACCGCAACGCCCATGTGGGTGTATTCTTCTTTGGAGTATCCCCTGATGTCTTCCGGAGTAATGGAGGCTTTCTTAAGGTGGTAATCCAGCAGTATCCTTGTTCCCGCTCCTTTCTGGCGGTTGATGAAAAGTACATCATCCCTGGCCAGATCAGCAACAGACAATATTTTTTTGGGATTACCCGGAGCAACAATCAGCCCCTGATGCCTGATGGCCAGGTTGATCAGTTTAAATGCAAGATCAGGGGCATATTTTTCCAGAAAAGGAAAGTTGTAATCATTCTGCTCAGGATCGAAAAGATGTACTCCGGCCATGTGGGCGGATCCCTGTCCGGCGGCTGTAATCCCGCCCATGCTGCCCACATGGGTGGAAGCCAGATGGATGGAAGGGGAATACCTCATGAGCTCATTTGCCAGAAGATCAAGAGTGTTGTCGTGGCTGCCCACGCAGACCAGGACCTGATTGATTTCTTTTTTATTTCTTAAAAGCTCGACCCTTATCGTTTTTTCCTGCTGCAGGCCTTCCAGGTCGGCCGGAATTCTGGTCAGACCCTGGGCCCGGGTCAAAGAGGTCATCATGCCGGCTCCCCTTGGCAGAGGAGTGGCAACATATCTGTCGCCCACCAGGCCTAGAGATACGCGCAAAAATTCTTCCATGCCCAGCCTGGAAGGAACTTTACGGGTAAGCCTGGCCTCAACAAATTCAGGCTCCCGTTCATAGATGCCGGCCAGCCGTAAGGCCAGGGGCTTGATAATTCTTTCAAAACAGACAACGGAACTAACCGGGTAGCCGGGAGCTCCCACCAGAATTTTATTGTTTTCCGCAAGTCCAAGAAGGGTGGGTTTTCCCGGCATGGCCTTCAGTCCGTGCACCAGAACCCTGCCTTTATTCTCAATGATTTTTCTGGTGTAGTCTTTGCTGCCCGCGGAAGAGCCTGCTCCGATAACCACGATGTGCGCCGGAGAATCCAGAGCTTTCTGCACTTCCGTATCCAGAAGCGTGGGATCGTCTGGAACGGGTGGAGTTCGGTGAAAGCCGAAGCCCCAATCCCTGACCATGCATGCCAGAACCTGGGAATTGCTTTCAATAACCTGTCCGGGTCTGGGTTCAGGCTGGAGCATGAAATCAAGGACCTCATCCCCCGTAGGTATAAAGTGGATGAAAATTTTTTCGCGAACCCGGATTTTCCAGATGCCTCCGCTGAGCAGGGCTCCGATGTCATACGCGGACAAACGGTGATTCTGAGGGAGAAGCAGTTCAGTGGCTACAATATCTTCGCCGATGCGCCGCACATTTTGCCAGGGATAGGCAGGCTGATCAATGGTTATGGATTCTTCGTCCTCCTGGTTGATTTTCTCGACCATGATTACGCTGTCCATGCTTCGAGGCAGAGGGTTGCCGGTGTTTATTTCAATGTAATCCTTGTTTCTGCGCAGAATAACCGGCCTGTCCTCTCTGGCGCTGAATGTGCTTTCAGCTTTTACAGCGACACCGTCCATGGCCGCGCTGTGATAAGTGGGGGAGGAATATCTGGCCCGTACCGGTTCAGCTGTGACCCTTCCCGCGGCCTCGTGAACCGAAATCTCTTCCCAGCCGATGAGATCATTGGGATCAAGAGCGGTGAACATCCGTTCCAGAGCCTCTTCAATGGTTACGGTCTGCAGATATATGCTTCTTTGTAGTTCCATGGTTTGACCTGCACTTCTTAAAAATGTGTAAAAGAAATATATTAACGATCAGGAGAATTATTTCCGAACCGGATAAATATTTTTGGACCAAAGGTCCAGCGTTGAATGTTCACCCCGTGAAACAGGGTTCAATTTTAGGGTGTTTCACCGGTGCTGGGATGCAGGAGGGTGAGAAGGTAAAAGGGTGCGGCTTCGCCGCAAGGTTGAAAAGCAGGAAGGCAGGAAGGCAGAAAAATCAGGAATTCTGCTTAGTTTATATTTGAAAATTTTCTGAAACATGTCCACATTCCATTTTGTATACAGATTTTACCGTTTATTTTAGTGCTTTAAAAAATCTTGAGCTTGAAATTAAAAAAGATTATATTCCAAAATTCACAAAGTTCAAAGTTGCCGCACGATGATCCGGATCTTAAAGCCCATCTGGATCATTCACTATTTAAGGAGCAGAAATGAGCAAAAGAGGAGATGCATACCGCCGTGCGGGCGTGGATACGCAAAAAGCAGGACTGTTTCTCGAGAATATCAAGAGTCTTGTCTCCAGAACTCACGGTAAGGGTGTGATTACCGATATCGGAGGATTCGGTGGTTTGTACAAGCTGGATATGAACAACCTCAAAGAGCCGGTCCTGGTAGCTTCCTCCGATGGCGTGGGGACAAAGCTGAAGCTTGCATTTCTGTTTAACCGCCATGACACTGTAGGCATTGATCTGGTGGCCATGTCCGTAAACGATGTTCTGGTTCAGGGCGCAAAGCCGTTATTCTTTCTGGATTATCTGGCAATGGGCAAGCTTGATCCCCGGATCGGGGAAGACATTCTCAAGGGAGTTGTCCAGGGCTGCCTCCAAGCTGGATGCGCTCTCCTTGGAGGAGAGACTGCTGAAATGCCTGATTTTTATCCGCCGGGAGAATATGACTTGTCCGGCTTTTGCGTGGGTGTTGTGGATGATTCACTGCTGATCGATGGTGGTGAAATCAGGCCGGAAGACATTCTGATAGGACTGGAGTCCAGCGGACTGCACTCAAATGGCTTTTCACTGGTTCGCAAGCTTCTTGATAAATCAGGTTTGAGCGGGGAAGATCCGTTTCCTGGGACTACCCGGCGTGTCAGCGATGTCCTGCTTGAGCCCACCAGAATTTATGCCTCAGAGGTAAAGGGCCTGCTGCGCGACAACCTGGTCAAGGGCATGGTACACATAACCGGGGGAGGCTTTTATGACAACATACCCCGCGTGGTTCACCGGGAGCTTTGCGCAAGGATAGAGTTCGGGAGCTGGGAAATTCCTGCTGTCATGCACTGGGTCCGTGAACAGGGCGGTCTGAGCTGGGAGGATATGCTTCAGATTTTCAACTGCGGAGTAGGATATTTAATGGTCGTTTCTCCAGGAGATAGTGAAGACGTTCTTTCCCGGCTGAGGGCCATGGGATGCAGATCATGGATCATCGGCCGCATCCATGAGGCGCAAAAAGAAAAACAAAGAGTTATCATTGATTTTTAAACCGTTTTAATAATAAACAGACGAGGAAGTGAGCCAGACCAGTCAGCCGGGTTGATAATTGACATCTCACCGGAAAAGCTTTCCGGCTCAAGCCCGTACGCAGTCACAGCCTGCCGTATTAACTGCATTCATTTTCAGAAAAAAAGCCTTTTAAACAGCTTCAGCTGTTGATAAGATGATAATATTGTGGCATAAAGATTTATATGTCAAAAAATCTGTTGATTAAACAACTGGTTTTGGCCGATATTTAATATCTTAGGAAAAATAACTTTAACCGGGTGCATGCAGTCGCAGCACCCGATTTTTTGGAAAAGATCATATGAACTGGGATTGGGAAAAATTGCAACAACGCAAATGGCAGAGACAATTCGGCTGGAAGCCCGGAGAAGGAGGCCCTCAAAAACCTGAATTTCCAAAGCTTAAGGAGATTCTGGATAAATGGGGGGGCGCAAAGCTTGTAGTTCTTTTGCTGATCCTCGCTTTCGTGGGCTGGATGCTGAGCGGATTTTACATTGTAGAACCTGGCCAGGTGGGCGTGGTCCAGCGTTTTGGAGAAAAAGTTCAGCGCACGGAAATGGGCGCGGGACTCCAGTGGCACTGGCCGGCACCGATAGAAAAAGCCACCAAGGTGGATACCCAGCAGATAAGAAGCTTTGAAATCGGATTCGTCAGAATTGAAGGAAGAAAACGAGTGGACAGGGATGAAGCCCTGATGCTCACAAGGGACAAGAACATCGCTCACTTTGAGGTCATTGTTCATTACCAGGTGGAAGACCCGGCCAATTACCTTTTTGAGGTCAATGATCCGGAAATGGTCATCAAAACCGCTGCCGAGAGCGCCCTGCGCAGCGCTGTGGGCACCTTGGATATAGACAGGGCCATTGTTGCTGAAGGATTAAGCAGAATAGCCCATCGAACCCAGAACCTGCTTCAGGTACTTCTCGATGATTATAACACCGGAATCAGGGTCGTCAGTGTAAGAACTGAAAGAGGCGATGCTCCTCAGGAAGTGCGTGAAGCATTTCATGATGTGGTCAGGGCCATGGAGGACAAGGAAAGGCTTATTCACAGGGCGGAAGAATACAGGGAAAATGTTATTCCCAGAGCCAGAGGTGAAAGAGCTGAGAGAGTTCTGCAGGCTCAGGGTGAGGTTAAAAGGTTCGGGCAGCTTCTTGTTGAATATCAGAAGGCCCAGGGAGTCACCAGGCAGAGGCTGTACCTTGAAACAATCGGTGAAATTCTTCCGGGTGTGAAAAAGATCATACTGGATAAAGATGCCGCGGATACAGTGTTGCTGCTTCCTGAAGGAGGAACAGTATCCTTCGATCAGATCGGTCAAAGAAATTAAAAATTGTAAAGAGCATAAATTCCGGAGAGTTTAATGAAAATAATGAAAATACTGCCAGCAGCATTTATTCTGGCTGTTCTTATTTTCTTTCAGTCCATATTTACTGTTGATGAGAGAGAATACGCGCTGGTTCTTGAACTGGGAGAACATAAGAGGTCTGTCTATGAGCCGGGACTGTATTTCAAGATTCCCCTGATCCAGTCTGCAGTGCACATCGACAAAAGAGTGCAGACCAGCGATATTGCTGCTGACGAGTTTCTTACCGTGGACATGGAGAGGCTGCTCATAGATCATGTAACCCGCTGGCACGTCTATGATCCACTGCTTTTCTACATGACGGTCAGAGATGTTCCTTCCGCCCATAACCGGATCCAGAACATAGTGGTTTCCGAGTTGAGGGATGTGGTCAGCAATGAACCTATTTTGAACGTTATCGCCGAGGAAAGGGAAGCATTGATGTCCAGGGTCACCCTGAGGGCGGATGAAAGGATCAGTGATTTCGGGATACAGGTCAATGATGTGCGGATGAAGAGAGTGGATTTTCCACCCGAAGTTGAAGACAATGTCTTTGCCCGCATGGAAGCCGAAAGAGAAAGGATAGCCGCCAGGCACCGGGCTGAAGGCGAGGAGATCGCCATGGAAGTCAGAGCCCAGGCTGATGCGGACAGGGGCAGAATCCTTGGTGAGGGTGAGGCGCTGGCAACTGAGATCTTTACCCAGGGCTTTACCGAGGATGTACTTGTTGTACGTAATGAGGAGGATTCTCCCGTTCCCGGGACATTCGTCAGACTGAACGGTCGGGAGATCGGACTGACCGATTCAGCCGGAAGAATAACCGTTGCCTTTCCCAAATTAGACGAAATTAATATAGAAGCCTTCAGGGAAGGTGACGGCCAGGTAAAAAGAGGCAGACTGGAAGGCAGGCTGAGAGACGGCCTGATTACTGATACAAGACATGAAGGAGAGCTTCGTCTGCAGTTTGAGGGACGACCTGCCACATATCTTGGCCATCTTGCAGATGAGGAGTTCTATCGTTTTCTTAAAACCTTAAGCACTTATGAAAGATTCATGCTGCCGGGAGGAACAACACTGGTGCTCAGTTCAGAAACTGAACTGTTCAGGTATCTGAGCGGTCCCGGTGAATTCCTTGCGATTGATTAGCCTGTATCTTGCAGCATTCCTGGTTCTGATGCAGGCGGCCGGTTGCGGGGCCTGCTCCGATCGACCGGACGGTCAATTGCCTGAAAAGATCGGCCAGATGCTCATGATCGGATTCAGAGGCCTGGAGGTGGAAGAAAACAGCCCGGTGATCCAGGATATCCGGGAAGGACGCATTGGCGGGGTGATTGTTTTCGACTACGATGTTGAGCTGCGGTCACCCCTTCGTTGCGTGGAGTCCCCCGAACAGCTGAAAAAGTTGATCAGGGACCTGCAGGCGGCATCAGACGACACCTTGCTGGTAGCAGTGGATCAGGAGGGTGGCAGAGTAGCCCGGCTTAAGGAAAGGCACGGATTCTCACAGACAGTTTCGCAGGCCTGGCTGGGAGAGCAGGACGAGATTAAGCTGACCATCGGGTATTCCTCGCAGACAGCCGCCACTCTGCGCGATGTCGGAATCAATGTGAACCTGGCCCCGGTTGTCGATCTGAATGTAAATCCTGATAATCCGGTCATCGGCGGGCTTGAGCGAAGCTTTTCACCTGACCCTTTGACCGTCACCCGCCATGCGGCCGAGATCATTTTAAGCCACCGGGCTCACAACGTGCTTACAGCACTGAAACACTTTCCCGGACACGGCAGCTCAGCTAATGACACTCATCTGGGCTTTACCGATGTCACCGAAACCTGGTCTCCTGAGGAACTTGTTCCCTACATTGAGTTGATTCAATCACCTGGTGCGGACATGATCATGACCGCCCACGTGTTCAACTCCAATCTTGACCCTGTATGGCCGGCCACCTTGTCCCGAAAAACATTGAATGACCTGCTGCGCGTTGAAATAGGATATGAAGGAGTCATAATTTCAGACGATATGCAAATGGGCGCGATCAGACAGGAGTATGACTTGAAGACCGCTCTGGAGCGGACCATTCTGGCCGGAACAGACATCATCATATTCGGCAACAATCTGGTCTATGAAGAGGGAATCGCGAAAAAAGCCCAGGAAATAATTCTGGGACTGGTAAAGGATGGAAAGATTCCTGCTTCGCGCATACAGGAATCATATGACCGGATCAAAGCCCTGAAAAAAAAGCTGGGTACGTAAATCAAGCTGCGCTCACTGTTTGGATCTCTGTGATTTGTCCGGACAGTGCTCAAATTTTAAGCTGGTTCCGCCTCCATAAAACTTATATTCTTATCTTTTCTAACAGTCAGTTTCCGGTGTTGTGCAAAATATCCAAAAAAATATCTTGCTGTAAGTAGAAATAGTATATATATTACTTAATTCTCGAATGCCTGCATCCTTCCCATGCGCGTCCCGCCTGGTACCCAGCATTCATAGTCAATAATCCAGCCGCTATTAAAAAGCGCCGTACCGACAGGGTGCATCGGTGCATTTTCTAATTTTTACCATTAAAAGGATAAGTGAATGAATTTTTCTGAATTTGATTTAAACCCAAAAATAAAGTCCGGAATCAAAGCCTGCGGCTACACCAAACCCACTGCCATCCAGGATCAGGCCATTCCCCATGCTCTCAGAGGTCAGGATATTATGGGTCTGGCCCAGACTGGTACCGGGAAGACGGCGGCCTTTGTCCTGCCCATCCTGGAACGTCTGCTGCAGAAAAAAAGTAGAAAGCCCCGCGCCCTGGTACTTTCACCAACCCGTGAGCTGGCCGAACAGACTCTGGAATTCTTTATGTTGCTGGGACGACATACCGGCCTGCGCGGAGTTTCCGTTTATGGCGGAGTGAGCAAGGCAGGTCAGGTGAAAAAAATCCGTGCGGGCGTGGATATCATCACAGCCTGCCCCGGACGCCTGCTTGATCTTTTAAGGGACAGGGCTGTTGATCTTTCACGCATTGAGTCCCTGGTCCTTGATGAAAGTGACCGCATGCTGGATATGGGTTTCATGCCGGATATCAAAAGCATTATACAGCAGCTTCCTGCAGAACGCCAGAATATGCTTTTTTCCGCCACCATGCCCGCAGATATTCTCATTCTGGCTGATCAAATCCTGCGCAAGCCTGTCCGGGTAGAGGTAAATCACAAAAAGGCCCTGCAAAACATCACCCAGTCTCTTTATCCTGTTGAACGCCGTCCCAAATCCGAAATGCTTCTTTCCCTGCTTAAACAAAAATGTTCAGGAGCAACCCTGGTTTTTACAAAAACCAGACATATGGCTACAAAGCTTGCAAAACGCCTAAGTCAGGCAGGCATCAGAGCCAGGGAGCTGCAGGGAAACATGTCCCAGAACAATCGGGACCGGGTAATGAAAGATTTTCAGAAAGGCAGCTTCAAAGTGCTTGTGGCCAC
>SLAE01000160.1 GCA_007127015.1 Desulfonatronospira sp.
CTGCAGGCTCTGCGGAAAACTCTGCGGCCATCTGTAATATTGCGCATCATGTCCTGCTTTCACATCTTCCAGATATATTGGTTCACCATTCACCCGGGCCACCACGCTTTCCCTGGATGAGTCTGCAGCACAGCTGAGGAGCATGAGCAAAAAAAGCGGAATGAATTTACACGCCGTATGGATAACAGGTCTGTATAACATGGGCTCTTTGCAGAACCTGCGTTAAAGGCTTCGGGATCTGAGGTGGGTGCTTAAATTTTCCACCACTTTCTGCAAGCTTTGTAAACGCAGATTAATAGATGGATTGTCCGACAAACGCAACTCCAATTTAGCCGGCGGGTTCATTCTGGCAAATTCTTTATTTTTCTCAATCCATTCAACCAGTTTTTCAGGACTGATAAAATCAATCTGATTGTTCCATTCAATATTCAGCTTGTTTTCCATAAAATCCACCCTTTCCGGTGCCAAAACTTTAAGTATATGTTTTATTTTCAGAACCAGAATGAAATTTTTCAGTTCATCGGGCAAACTTCCAAAACGGTCCCTGATTTCCTGAATAGTCTGCTCGTAATCTTCAGATTTGGCGCATGCTGAGAACAACCGGTAATACTTTAATCTTTCTGCTGGATCAGGAATATAATCTTCAGGGATATGAGCTGAAAACCCGATATTTATTTCCACATCCCGGTACTGGAGCCCTGTTTCACCTTTAAGCTTTCCAACCTCCTCCTGCATCATCTCCAAAAAAAGCTCAAGACCAACTTTGCCTACCTGCCCTGATTGAACCTCACCAAGAATATTTCCCGCACCCCTTAATCTTAAATCCTCCATGGCCACCTGAAAACCTGCTCCCAGATAATCCATATCCAGGATTATCTGCAGACGTTTTCTGGTCTGTTCAGTCAATTCTTTCACAGAGGGAACGATAAAATAGGCGTAAGCCTGCTCATCAGATCTGCCGACTCTGCCTCTCAGCTGATACAGCTGCCCCAGGCCGAACATCTGGGCATGATCTACTATAAGGGTATTGGCCCGGGGAAAATCCAGTCCTGATTCAATGATCGCGGTACATACCAGAATATCTATTTCATGGTGCCAGAACCTGTGCATGGTCTCTTCAAGAATTCTTTCAGGCATCTGTCCGTGAGCCTTGGCCACTCTGGCCTCCGGCATCAACCCCCTGACGTATTCAAGGACATTGTCCAGGCCTTTGACCCGGTTATATACCCAAAAGACCTGGCCTTTGCGTTCAAGCTCTCTGCGCATGGCCTGCTGGAGAAATTTATCGTCTCTTTCTATCAGGGAGCTTTCCACAGGCTTGCGGTCCATGGGCGGCGTTTCAATGACGCTCAGCGTCCTGATCCCGGATAATGACAGCTGCAGGGTCCTGGGGATGGGTGTTGCTGTCAGGGTGAGCACATCAATATTTTGTCTTAACTGTTTTATTTTCTCCTTATGCCTGACCCCGAATCGCTGTTCCTCATCAAGTATGAGCAGCGAAAGCCTGGGTAAAACCACGTCCTTGGACAAAAGCCTGTGTGTGCCGATCAAAATGTCCACTTCGCCCCTTCTGGCTGCTTCCAGTATGGTTTTTTGCCTGTTTCGAGGCACAAAACGACTGAGCATGCGGACATTCACAGAAAAATCCTGCATGCGCTGCAAAAAATTTTGATAATGCTGTTCAGCAAGGACCGTTGTCGGGCAAAGCAGAGCAACCTGCTTACTGTCCTGCACTGCCCTGAAGGCTGCACGCATGGCCACTTCTGTTTTGCCGAACCCTACATCACCGCATATCAGCCGGTCCATGGGCTCATCCTGTTCCATGTCCAGCATGACTTCTTTAATGGCCTGCTCCTGATCCGGAGTTTCCTCAAACCCGAATGTATTTGTGAATTCCTGATAAAATTCTTCCAGGGGACTGTACCGATAGCCTTTGATCACTTTACGCTGGGCGTACATATCCACCAGATCTTTGGCAATTTTTTTAATTGCCTGGCGGACCCTGCTCTTGGTCTTTGTCCATCCGGCACCTCCTAGCCTGTCCAAAGCGGGATGCACCCCTTCCGGTCCTTTAAATTTCTGTACCAGACTGAACCGGTCGACCGGAACATAAAGCTTGTCATCATTGGCGTAGTAGATAAGAAGATAATCATTGGCTGAAGTATCTGTATTGATCCTTTCAAGACCACCAAAGCGCCCCAGACCGTAATCCCTGTGAACCAGCAGGTCTCCGCTGCTTATTTCCTCCACTCTGGAGATGCCTGCAAACTTTTTTGAAGCTGGTGCAATTTTTTGTCTTTTACCAGGCTGCAGAACATCTTCTCCGAGAAGATAGACATGATTCCAGTTCATGTGCATCCCTTTATCCAGTCCAGACACCAGAGCGTATAAGCCTCTGCGGTCAGCATCGTACACAATGTTCGGCTTGACTCCCTCCTTTTCAACAAGGTTCAGAAATTTATTTCTGGATTTGACGGTATTAAAAGCCAGAACAGTCTGATTGGCGCTTCTTTGCCATTCCTGAAGGGCCTGTACCAGCGCAGGCCAGGGACGACGATTATCCTGAGGTTTCCAGAAAATATCCGAAAATGAATTTATCTCTTTTTCATCAAGATCATAACCTTGATTTTTCCGGCCCATAACAAGTTTTTCAAATATTATCTGTCTTTTGCCCTGTACCAGGGACCTGAATCTGGAGGCAGGCTGAACAATGAATTTTTCAGGATAGTCCGCATCATCCGCCAACTGTTTCAGCTTCCATTCGCCTTCTTCCAGTGAAGTTCTCAAGCGCGAAGGATCAACCAGCATATAAAAAGCGTCCTGAGGAAGAAAGTCAGCCATTCTGCCTGGCTGATCATAAAACAGTCCGGGCGGATAATCATTGATGTTTTCCAGAAGAATTTTTTCCAATTGCTGACGTCTGCCGGTGGTGATCTCTCCAATGGATTTCAGATGATCAGCTTTTTTCCCGGCTGCATCCACCAGTTCTTTTTCCCCGATACAGAGAGTTGACGGAAGGATGAGACAATGATCAAGATTTTGAATGGATCTTTGGGAAAATGGCTCAAATGTCCTTATGCTTTCCAGTTTATCTCCGAAAAATTCCATGCGCAGCGGGTGTTTGTAACCTGGAGGAAAAACATCAAGGATGTCTCCGCGTAAAGAAGTTTCCCCATATTCGGTGACTGTGAAGACCCTGGAGTACCCCCAGGC
>SLAE01000058.1 GCA_007127015.1 Desulfonatronospira sp.
GCAGCCATGATGGGCATACTCAGTTTCTTAGCCCACAATTGGAAGCTGGTGACCGGCTCCTTTACTTCATGCACCGCACGCATTCTAAGCCTGTATTGCTGCAAAGCGTTCAAATTGGCTTTAAAGGACTCGCCGCTGCCGACTCCGCCCATACCGGGGACTTCGCCGGCACACATTCTTCCATCGCAGACAGAACAAACTCGACAGTAACCTTTAAGTTTATCTTTTGCTTCTTTAGTGATTTCATTCCAGTTCATTGGTCAACCTTATATGAGCTTATTGTTGGCAAGAATAATCTTAAGACTGGCTTCATTTTCTTCCAGCATGGGCACTAACGGCAGTCTTAATTCAAGTTCGATCTTCTTCATCAGAGCAAGAGACGTTTTTACAGGAATGGGGTTTGTCTCCAGAAACATCGCCCGGCAGAGTGGAGCCATCCTGTGATGAAGCTTCCTGGCTTCATCTTGTTTATTATCCTTATAGGCCCTGCATAAAGCATGCATCATGTTCGGAATAATGTTCGAAGTTACCGAGATAACTCCGTGGCCGCCTACGGACAAAAGAGGCAACACAGTGAAGTCATCTCCGGACAAGACAATGAAATCAGGACCGCATTCTTCAATAACTTCAGAGACCTGTTTCAGATTTCCGGTTGCCTCTTTTATTCCTATGGCTTCCGGAACCTCTCTGAAAATCCTGGCTACTGTTGCCGGTCGGACATTTAAGGAAGTCCTTCCCGGTACATTGTAAATAAAAAAAGGTATGGGTACTTCCCTGGCGATTGTTTTGAAATGAGCAACCAGTCCCGCATCAGTGGGCTTGTTGTAATAGGGAGTAATGAGCAGGGCGGCATCAGCTCCGGCATCCTTGGCATGCTTCGTCAGATCCACCGCCTCACTGGTGCAGTTGGAGCCTGCTCCAGCGATAACAGGTACTCTTCCTTTGACCTGATCCACGCAGATGCTGATAGCCCGCTTATGTTCTTCATGGGTTAAAGTGGCGGATTCTCCTGTGGTGCCGCAGGGCACCACTCCGTCTATACCCTGCTCCAGCTGCCATTCGATCAGTTGACGATATGCCTCTTCATCCAGCTGATTATTTTTGAAGGGGGTAACCAGGGCTGTAAACGCGCCGCGGTAGTGCATGAAATCCTCCTTATTGCTTATTTGCCCAGCATGTTTACATGCGTTTTTTAATCGGGCATGTTCAGGCCGAAGGTTTCCGGATAAATCTGTCCCCGGTAAATGAAGTCGGCCTTTCCAGTTAAGTATACATTGTTATCGTGGATATCAATACCCAGCTTCTCCCTGCCGGAAGTGAGCACCTGTACAGGATTGGAGCAAAGTTCAAGCGCCGCTCCCACTACTGCAGCAGCAGCGGCCCCTGTACCGCAGGCATAAGTTTCCCCTTCAACACCTCTTTCATAGGTCCGCACCAGAATATTGTTTTTGTCTTTGACCTGAATAAAATTGACGTTTGCTCCGGCAGGAGCAAACCGGGGATGCATTCGTATCCTTCGTCCGGTTTCAATAACATTGATTTGATGAAGATCTTCGCTGATCACCACGCAATGCGGGACTCCGGTATTGACGAAATGTACATTAACCTGATCGGTCTGTTCAAAGCGCAAAGGTATGTGAGTCTGCAGCTCCTTAACCGGTGTCAATTGTACCTTGACTTCTCCGTTATCCTTGATCCGTGCTGAAATCTTTCCGGCATCAGTCCCGAAAACCTGATTTTTTCCTGCCAGTCCCAATTCATAGGCCAGGCGGGCTGCACATCTGGAACCGTTTCCGCACATCTCAGCTCTGGAACCATCGGCATTGTAGAAATGCCAGACAAAATCAAGATCTTTGGAATCTGAACCATCAAGAAAAATCATTCCGTCGGCTCCGACAGCAAAAGATCTTGGACACAGAAGTTCAGCCCATCTGGGCATTTCCTTGCGGGGCAGTTTCAGGACAGAATTATCCCAAAGGATAAAATCATTGCCGCTGCCCTGCATTTTATAAAAGTAATGCTTGCTCGTCATAATTATTCAAAAAGGATTATTAATCTTGCCGGGATAATATTCCACTTCCTCCTGTACATGCAATCGGATTCAGCAGATTTACGCGGTCGCTGTCGGCTGGATTGAGTTTTTGGATCATATTAAAATTCATTAATTTTTCATGCCAGAAAGCCGACTGTATTCAGGCTGAAAAAGACCGGCGCAAACCTGTCAGGAAGCCAGATCATCGAAAAAGCGGTAACTGGAAGTAATCCGGACGCAATTCTAAAAGAGTCAAAACAAGTAAAAACTGCTTCCGGATGAAACGATTAATTTGAATTGTTCAAAAATTCTTTCAACTCCTTGCCTGCACGAAAAAACGGCAGTTTTTTTGGATTTACCAATACTGATTCACCGGTCTTCGGGTTTCTTCCCATGTATCCCTGATACTCCTTGACCTTGAAGCTGCCGAAGCCCCTGATTTCAACTCTGTCTCCTTTTTTGAGGGCCTGCTTCATGGAATCAAAGAAAATGGAAACTATTTCCGTAGCTTCTTCTACAGAGATGTTTCTTTCTTCTGCCAGGGACTTGATAAGTTCACTCTTGTTCATAAGCAGTACTCCTGATTTTTGCGAGTTTCCACCGAAAACCGTTCATTTCCAGTAACAATATTCAACAATCCATATACAAGATTTTTTATGCTCAGTTTGAATATAAAATCAAGTTATTTTTAATGTTATTTTGCTTATTAAGAACAATGCGCAGTCTGTTTTTTATCAGTGATTATCATTAATTTCTGCATGTCCATTCATTGCAGTTTAGATTCTCTTACATTCTGTTTCACAGCACTATGCTCATAAAAGTTTTCCATACGCAGACAAGGTATGATCGAAATATCTTCAAGAGATCTTTGACGCAATTCTATCAATTTTTCACTGATTTTTCTGATATTTTTTGAAGCGACTGAAAGCGGAGACATTTTCAGCAGAGGAATTTGTCTGCGTACTGAGTCCATAACAGCAACGTCATTGAACACGTATCCAAGATATTCAACTTCAAGATCAAGAAATCTGGCACAAGCAGCTCTGATTCTTTCAAACCCTTGTATGGCTTCTTTATTCGATCCGGCCATATTCACAAGGATCAGGAAATCCTGAACGCCATATTTCAAATTCAAGACCTTGATCATGGCATAGCCGTCCGTAAGGGAGGTGGGTTCAGGAGTAATGACTACGATTTGCTTGTGAGTCATTCGTGCGAACGACCTTACCGTATGACTGATCCCGGCTCCAACGTCCAGCAGCAAAAAATGATATCTCTTAATTATCGGCTTCAGACTCTCAATGATCAGAATCTGTTGATCCTCGTCCAGATCAAGAAGATCCGAGATTCCTGAAGCAGCCGGAATCAGATCAGGGCCGTCCTTCAAACGGAAAATTATATCTTCAGCCTTTGCTTCACTGTTAAGGATATCGTGCAGATTCTTTTCCGGGAAAATACCGAGCAGGACATCCAGGTTGGCCAGGCCGAGATCACAGTCAATGAGCAGTGTTTCATGTGCGCATTGCTGCAGAGCAAACGAGATATTCAAGGCTAGATTTGTCTTGCCCACTCCTCCTTTGCCACTGACAATGGATAGACTAAAACTCCTGTTTTCCAGTTTCATTTGTTAAACCTTTACTTGAATTATTTGCGTGCAGCTTGGTGAACTCAACCTTTGAACAGGAATTCTTTTTCTTCACGTTGTACGATAGAATCTTCTCTTAGACTATCCACTGGAGCGCGGACCAGTATGGAGCACTGGCCCTGTTTTTTTACCATTTGTAACTGCTTGGTTATATTGAACAGAAAATTTTCAGCACTTGTTTCAGTGCGACCTCTGTAAGTGGCAGCTACTATGGTCAGAGCATACCTGACAGCTTTTTGTCCTTGAATGCTGCCGCAGTTTACTTTTTCATTCTTAACAGCTTCGATGATGCGCTGAAAAAGAGGGTCGGAGCGGTACACGCCTGTGCCCGGGATGATCATGCCGAAATTTTGCCCGCTTATTCTGGCAATATGGTCGGTGGCCCTTATCTGTCGCCGTAAAACATTCGCCAGACTGAGAAGTATGGCATCTACACATCTATTGCCGTAATTCCTGCTGATGTCGTCAATTTCGTCAATATTTAATACAGCAACAGTCACAGGGTTCTTGAATCTCAGGGTTCTTTCCAGTTCTCTGTCCAGTATGCGCTGAAAAAAGACATTGTTATAAAGTCCTGTCAGGACGTCAGTGTCCTTTTCCAGAAAAAAACATTCAATAGAGCTCTGAAGTTTGGACAGTTGAGGGAATCTGTAGTTTTCCAGATCAAGGACCATCCAGGACTTATCCATCCTGTTGCTGCTCAATAAATCAAGCACACTTTTTTCATCAAGCTCATCAATTATCCGAATAAGGACCTTTATCCGCTCGCTGGCAGGCAGATTCCAGGAGCCGGATTTTTCACTCAAGATTTTTTCCAGTTCTCTCAGCTCATTGACGAGCTGCTCCTTCTCGTCCTGTGTGAGGTTTACCGGATCAACCATGGCTGTGCAGCAGATAATTGCGGATGAGTTCATCGAGATCACCATCAAGAACACCTTCAACGTTCGAAGTTTCCGTATGTGATCTATGATCCTTGACCAGCCGGTATGAATGAAGAGTGTACGTGCGGATCTGGCTGCCCCAGGCTATACTTTCCTTGGCCGCGTAGCTCTCCTGCCTTGCGTCTTCGATTTTCTTCATTTCCTGATCATAGAGCTTGGCCTTTAAAATCTTGAGAGCAGCTTCTTTATTGCGTCTCTGAGACCTTTCACTCTGGCACTGGACTACAATGCCTGACGGCTGGTGTGTAATTCTTATGGCGGAACTTGTTTTGTTTACATGCTGTCCGCCCGGTCCGCTTGATTTGAAAACATCGATACGCAGGTCTTCTTCCTTAATCTCAATATCGATATCGTCTGACACCTGAGGGAAAACATCAACCGAAGCAAATGAAGTATGTCTTCGCCCTGACGCGTCAAAAGGAGATATCCGGATCAACCTGTGAATGCCTCTTTCACCCTTGAGCAGTCCATAGGCATAGTCTCCGTTGATCTGAACCGTAACGCTTTTGACTCCCGCCTCATCACCCGGCAGATAATCCAGATATTCAACTTGATAGCCACTGTTTTCAGCCCAGCGGGTATACATGCGCAGAAGCATTTCCACCCAGTCCTGCGCGTCAGTTCCCCCGACACCTGGATGAATGGCCATGATGGCAAAATGTTTGTCTTCTTTGCCGCTCAATAAAGCTTCAAGTTCGATTTTCTCCAGTTTCCTGTGCAAAGCAGCCAGACTGTCCCGTAAAGCATCTAAAACTTCCTGAGATTGATCTTGTTCGGCAAATGTCAGCCATTCCACAACCTCTTCCTTGAGCTGACTCAGTTCTTCATACTTCCTGAGGTCTTCTTCCAGGCTGCTTTTTTCTTTAAGACTCGGGGTTAATCTTTCCGGATTGTCCCATGCTCCCGGCTTGGCCAGTTCATGTTCGATCTCGGCCAGACGCTGTTTATGCCCTTCCAGGTCAAAGCCGCCTCCAAAAAGTGGAGAAGCGCTCCAGTATCTGGTCTGACTGTGTCTTTAAATCGGATAATTGGATCATGTTTTATATTGTTTCTGGCATCTTCTGCAGCAATAACTTTTTGATGCCGGCAGACGGTTTTTTGGGTGCAGTTATGCCCGGCGATATCCGGACCTGAGAAAGTGAACCAGCAGAAAAAGAGCGCTCAAGCCCACAAAGGCCCAGTGAATCGGCCAATGCCATCGATGATAAAATGTGGTGCTCTCTATAAGATGGACTTTGCCTCTCAAGGCAGAATCCTTAAACAGGGGGGTATCCTTATACACCCTGCCCCGGGGATCGATGAAGGCAGAAATCCCGGTATTGGTTGACCTGACAATGTACCTGCCCTGTTCCACTGCCCGCAGTACGCTGAGATGCAGGTGCTGTTTCGGCGCTGACGTCCTGCCGAACCAGGCGTCATTTGAGATATTGACCAGGAGATTGGCGCCTTGCGCCACCCTGTCTCTGACCAGTCCCGGGAATATGATTTCATAACAAATTAACATGCCGATGGCAAGATTTTCCTGGCTCATTGGACTGGTGTATTTTCCGGGACTGAAATCCACAGAAGATGCCACCATCCTGTCCAGAAAGAAAAGGTATTCAGAAAAGGGTATGTATTCACCAAAGGGTACCAGACGTTCCTTGTCATAATGGTCGATTATCCTTCCCTGTGGAGAAATCCAGTAAGCCCTGTTGTGCAGTTTGTAGCCGGAACCATCAGCAAGCACCTCATATGCCGGGGATCCGGTGATGACATTTATGTTCTGCTCCAGTACAAAATCCTCAATCATGAGGCTCAGCCTGTTTTGTTCCTGAAAATAAAATGGAAGGGCTGTTTCCGGCCAGATGACCAGATCAGGGGCCTTATCACCCAGACCGGCAAGAGTCAGTTCCTGATATTTATTTACAGTTTTCAGCTGAAACTCTTCTTCCCACTTCTTGTCCTGTTCAATATTGCCCTGCACTACAAGAATATCTTTAGACGGACCTGAAAATTCTTCATCGCCGGTCAAAAAACCGTAACCCAAAACAACCGTTATCAGCAAAACTCCGAAAACCGCAGACATCTTTTTTCTGCAGAAAAGCCATAATCCGGCACAGGCAAGGATAAAGCCCATGCCGAAGCTGCCGATCAAACTTACCGACTGAATGGTCTTTGGCCAGACACTGAAGGCCTGAGCAGTGATGAGCCAGGGAAATCCGCTTAAGGCAAATTCCCTGGCAAACTCGATTGAAGCCCACAAAGATCCCGCAAAAAGTCCAAGCCAGAACCAGGAAAAACTTTTCTGGCTGATATAAAGTAATGCCACATAGGCACTGGAAAAAAGGCCTAGAACAAAACCCAGTAAAAGAGGACAGAAAACAGCCAGGATCAATGGAAAATCGCCGTATACATATACCGGGACCACGATCCAGTATAACCCCAGGGCATAGGCTGTACCGGCCGTTGTAAGAGACCACCTGAAAGCCTCTGCTCCGGAAGAAGCCTTGAAGGCGATCAGGTTCAAACCGATGAAGAAGAGAAAAATAAAAAAAGGAATTTGCAGGACCGGATTGGGAAAGGCCAGAAAAACACCCGGCAGACAAAGAAAAAAAGACAGCCGGAACGCACGGCTTTTAAACGGATTCACTGAATTCATCGTAAAAGATATCTTATGGTCAGCCACTGAATATTCTTGGTATTGGCTTCCTCAACAGTATAGCGAAAATTTTCGTCTGAAAATTCCTCTCCTTTGGCAGGAACTCTGCCTGCAAGGTGACAGACGTATCCACCGGCTGTCTCCACCTGGTCTGAAACGATTTCAATGCCCAGCTCATTTTTAAGATCATCCAGATGAGTGCGTCCGGAAATGTAAAAAGATCCATCCTGGAGCACCTGAATTTCCTGAGGCCTTGGAATATCGTACTCGTCTTCGATCTCTCCCACGATTTCTTCAAGCACGTCTTCCAGAGTAACTATGCCGGATGTTCCCCCGTATTCATCGAGAACTATTCCCAGATGAACCTTCTGATTCTGAAAATCGAGAAGGATCTGCCTTACATTTTTTGTTGCCGGCATGAAACAGGGTTTGCGCATTATCTCGGAAATTGAGGCATCCTTATCCTTGAGCATATACGGCAAAAGATCCTTGGCATGGATTATGCCCACCATATGATCCTTGTTTTCCCGGTATACCGGGATTCTTGAATGTCCGGACTCAATAATCATCATGGCCACATCGCGCATTGTGTCGTTGACTTCCGCGCAGATCAGATCAGTTCTGGGGACCATGATTTCAATTGCCTGCTTTTCATGCAGACGCAGGATGTTCAGGAGCATGAGCACTTCTTCATTCTTCAGTTCACCTTCTTCCCTGGCTTCAAGAATTATCTCCTCCAGAGGTGCATCACAGCGTGAACTGAATATTTTGCGGATCATGCTCCATAATCTACTTTCCGAACCTTCTTCCAAAGAGACTGACCTCCGAAATTTTGAAAGGTTTGCAGAATAAAAAATCCTGCTTTTCCTGTCGACGCTTCACTTGTGCAGACGGCCGGCTGCTCAAGACTTAAAGTGATATAAGCAAGTGACTCAATCTAAATTATAGGGCATTGGCCTTCAAACGGGCAAAGCAACATTTCTCAGGAAGAAACATTTTTCTTATCCATCTTAAGATGGATTTGCAAAGCGGTCAAAGCAGCCGGAGTAATCCCGGAGATACGTCCTGCCTGACCAAGAGTTTGCGGTCTAATCATGGTAAGCTTTTCCACGGCTTCCCTGGAAAGTCCGGGAATAAGCTCAAAATTCAATTCCTCAGGAAGTCTGGTGTTTTCCATTTGGGCTGCTCTTTGAGCCAGTTCCTCCTGCCGGTTGATATATCCCTCGTATTTGATCCGGATTTGCACCTGATCCTGAATGTCGGTTGAATATTCTTCAAGACCAGACCAGAAAGATTTAATCTCGTCAATATTCAATTGAGGCTGCCTTAGAAGTTCTGCAAGTGTTATTGACTTTTTGGGGATATGGGCTCCTATCTCTTCAAGCTTACCGCGGGTATGCGCGTCAGGACGGATGGCGATGGAGCTCAAAGCCTTGTGCAGCCGGCTGATCAACTCCTGTCTGCGGGTATAAATCTGCCATTGATCGTCTTGTACCAGACCGATCTTTCTGCCCAGTGGAGTAAGCCTCTGATCGGCGTTGTCTTCGCGCAGCAGAAGTCTGTACTCCGCTCGGGAAGTAAACATGCGGTATGGCTCATTCGTCCCTTTGGTCACCAGATCGTCTACAAGGACCGCCATATATGCCTGATTTCTTTTCAGCAGAAAATCTTCGCCCTGAGCGCGGGCAAAGAGATTGAGCACCGCCCACAGGCCCTGAGCTGCAGCCTCCTCATATCCGGAAGTACCGTTTATCTGTCCTGCGCAGTAAAGCCCTTTAACTGTTTTAGTCTCAAGAGTCGGCTTCAGCTGGGTAGGATGGATAAAATCATATTCAATGGCATAGCCGGGTCTGACAATAACAGCTTTTTCCAGGCCGGGAATAGTTTTCAGAAGTTCTTTCTGCACATCCAGCGGGAGGCTGGTGGAAATACCGTTGGGATAAACTTCGTGTGCATCATGTCCTTCCGGTTCAACAAAAATCTGATGTCTTTCCCGCTCCGGAAATCTGGCCACCTTGTCTTCTATGGAGGGACAATATCTCGCGCCGGTGGCTTGAATACGGCCCTGAAACATTGGAGAACGATCCAGTCCACTGTTTATGATCTCATGAGTTCTGTTATTGGTATATGTAAAGTGACAGGGAAGTTGATCCAGCGGCGCGGACCTGTAACGGCAGCTGAAGAGCGGTCGCGGTTCATCCCCATGCTGTACCTCCATTACCGAGAAATCAACACTTTCTTTCAACAGTCTTGGTACAGTACCGGTCTTTAAGCGACCAAGTTCAAAACCAAGCTTGCGCAGACTGGCAGAAAGACCGGATGAAGCCGGATCACCCAGTCTCCCTCCTGGCTGGCTCTGCATCCCTACATGAATTAATCCCTGCAAAAAGGTTCCTGTGGTCAAAAGAACATTGCCGGATCTGATTTCTTCGCCAAGCGCGGTACGCACACCCTGAATGCGTCCCTCAAAAACCATAAGCTCTTCCACGCAGGCTTCCCGGATAAAAAGATCGGGCAGCGCAAACAGTGCATTCTGTACTCCTGACATGTATCTTTTTCTGTCAATTTGAGCCCTGGTGGAACGAACTGCAGGGCCTTTACTGGTATTCAGAGTTCTGAATTGAATACCGGAAGCCTCCGCCCAGATGCCCATGATGCCTCCAAGGGCATCAATTTCCTTGACCATATGACCCTTTGCCAGTCCACCAATGGCTGGATTGCAGGATAAATGTCCTATACGGTCAATATTGACAGTCAAAAGCAGAGTTTTAAGGCCCAGCATCGATGCCGCATATGCCGCCTCGCAACCGGCATGCCCGGCGCCGACTATGATCAGGTCGAAAAATTCGGGCAGTTCTTTGAGTGGGGAGTGCAATTGTCTGATATCCACTGGCAACACGTTTACTGAGATAATCTGATTATTGATAATTATGAAGTGAATTGACAAGGTGCATGCAGCCTCCGCATCCGCCGATTCATCACCTGCATCTTGATACCCGGCCGTTTAATGATAAAGAAATGAAAAAAAGGCGAACACCCAAGGTATTCTGCACCATGCCAATCAAATTTTTATAATAAAATCAATAAATAAGATCAAAAGAAGTATTTGGCAAGAAAGACTGTCTTCCAAGGCGGCAAAAAAGTTTCACGTAAAGTTAAATGAAATCCGGCAGACCATCAGCTTGAAAAATATCAGTCCTGATCAATGGCCATAAGAGCCATTACCTGTGCGTCTTTAAGAGTATTTTGAATACTTGAGCATTCATTTGGCTGATGGGCAGTGCCTGTGAGGGTGGACCATACAACCGCCGGGTATTCTCTGCGGCGAAGAAAAGCAGCCACCGTTCCTCCGCCCACACCTTGTGCCCTGGGTTTCACGTCATAAATCCGCTCTATGCCGCGGGCCAGCCTGAGGACCACCTCGCTGGAGGGATCAGTGGGAGGAGCGGATTGTTCCTCCAGTATTATCTCATAGTCTGTCCTTACATTATATTTATTTTCAATATCTTTACCGAGCAGACGAACCTGATCGTATACTTCCTGTACATCGAGTTCCGGAAGTATGCGACAGTCAATGTAGAAAACGTCCAGACCCGGAATGGTATTGACGTTCGGTACATTGGCCTCTTTCCTGGTAGGACAGAAGGTTGAGTTTCCTGGAGTGAAGAGATCATCCTTCCGGGGAAAAATTTCCTGCAGTTCTTCCAGCTTCAGGATGAACGCGGCGGAAGCAATCAAAGAGTTGATGCCTTTGTCCGGAGTGGATGCGTGGCACTGTCTGCCCTGAACAGAGACTTTGATCCAGAGCATGCTTTTCTCGGCCACCTCCATCATCCTTGAATCGCTGGTTCCAAAATCCGGAATCAGAAAAAGATCCCGGGTGCTGAAAAGGTCCGGACGTTGATCAAGTACATATGGAAGCCCGTATTTATTTCCTGTTTCTTCATCCGAGACAAAGACAAGGCCGATATCTACATCCGGGCTTAGGTCCTGCTCCTTGAAAGCAAGAGAGGCCAGCAAAGATGAAATGATGCCCTGATGGTTGTCCTCGACTCCCCGTCCATACATTTTGTCTCCGTCCACCTTCAGCTCAAAAGGATCGCTGTTCCAGAGCTGTGAGTCGCCAGGGGGCACGATGTCAAGGTGACTGATAATCCACAGGTTTTTTTGAGAATTTTTACCGGGTAATCTGGCTATCAGGTTGGGCCTGTAACCGCAATCCACTCTTGAGTCCGGGGCGTTGATCTCCAGGATTTCAGAAAAATTGTTATCTTGAAGACAGGTCATCAGAAAATCTGCTTTGGCTTTTTCACCGCTGCCCTGGTTTGCCGGTCCGAGTGCCGGAATGGCGACCAGTTTTGACTGCAGGGCTATAACTCTTTCCGACTGGCTTTCAAGATAGTCAATAATTTGCTGCATTAATAAATCATCCTGTCTGTTAATTGCATGCGGAATTTTCTTCTTTCCATATATCGAAGCAGCCGGTTTCAATCCGAAAAAGTCAGGTTTTTCTTTTGGCGGTTAAAGCATTTAATTATGAGGAAGCGTACTATAAAGCTGAAGAATAATTGCGCGGATGGAAACAGCCAAAAAAGGACTTCTACCGGAA
>SLAE01000042.1 GCA_007127015.1 Desulfonatronospira sp.
CGGGATATAAAATATGATATTTAAAAAATATCAACTTTTAATCTTTAAATATAAACATGGATTACACTCCAGCGCAACTATTCCTGGATGGCTTATCCTTCTGGTCGTTCTTCTGCTTCTGGGCACTTTTTCCTCCAACATTTATCTGTGGAATTTTTACTGGAATAACCGTACAGTCGGCGATCTGCTGCAAAGATCAGAAGAAACAGTAAATGCCCAGAGTGCCCAGCTTACCTCCATGTATCACAAATTTACCGAACTGGAGCAGGACCTGGAAAGGGTCAGGGAGCTGGACGGGAAGCTCAGAGTCATGCTCAATCTGGATCCGCCGAAGCAGACCGCTCAAAATAATCCGGCAGGCGGTACACAGGAAACAAGCTTTAAGACATTTCCTTACCACCAGGAACTGCTTGTCAGAAAGATGCACGATTTTATCGATCAGCTTAAAGTCGATGCGCGTATGGAGGAAGTCAGACAGCAAGAAATACTTACCGCTTTGCGCCAGCAAAGAGAAATACTTGCCAGCACTCCATCCATCTGGCCTACTCAAGGGCTGGTTACATCAGAATTCGGTTATCGAACCTCTCCTTTTACCGGACAGAGAGAATTTCATCAAGGCATTGATGTATCAGCGCCTGAAGGCACCCCCATATATGCTCCGGCAAACGGCTGGGTCACTTACACCGGTAAAGACGGTGGATACGGCATTACCCTGGTTATTGATCATGGACGCGGAATCAAAACCAGATATGCTCATCTGCAACGCTTTCTTGTGTATAAAAAAGATGAAGTTTCCCGGGGACAGCTTATCGGCTATGTCGGAAATACCGGACGCAGCACAGGTCCTCATCTTCATTATGAGGTGCGCATAAACAACATTCCGGTTGATCCCAGAAGATACATCCTGAACTGACTTCTTTCATTAACTGAATGCTTGCTGAAAATGAGTCGATGCTCTACAGCTTATTCTTTAAAAATCGGACAGCTGCCTCTCAAATGTTCACCTTCAAATATGGAAACTGAAAAATGGCTGATGAAAGAAAAGTTCCTGTGGTCATTTCCGTAACCTCAGGCAAAGGCGGGGTAGGTAAGACAAATATCTGCATCAACCTGGCTTATTGCCTGCACAAGCTGGGCAAAAAAGCCCTGATTGTCGACGCTGATCTGGGAATGGCCAACGTGGATATAATGCTCGGGCTAACGCCCGGGTACAACTTATTTCATCTTTTCTCAAAAGGATTGCCGCTGGAAGAAATTATTTTGTCCACAGAATACGGTTTCGATGTACTCCCTGGAGTTTCAGGAGTATCTGAAATGTTGTCTCTGGATACAGGCCAGAAACTTGAACTTCTGGAAATCATGGATCAGCTTGAAGATAAACTGGACTTTATGATCGTGGATACCGGGGCAGGAATCAACGACAATGTGCTGTATTTCAATCTGGCAGTTCAGCATAGGGTTCTGGTCATGACTCCGGAACCGACTTCACTTACGGACGCTTATGCGCTTATAAAGGTGCTTAAGCTTCATCATGGAGTTGAGCGTTTTCGAGTAGTAATCAATATGGCCAAAACTCAAGCGGAAGCAATAGATACCTTTAAAAGACTGTCCAAAGCCTGTGATCATTTTCTTGATGGAATTTCTCTGGACCTGATTCAAACAGTACCTTTGGATGAAAAGGTCAGAAAAGCTGTATCCCTCCAACATCCTTTCTGTCATTACGCTCCCGAGGCAATGGCTTCGAAGGCTCTTATGAGTATCGCTGAAAGCATGATCGAATGGAAACCGGTTGACCATCTTGACGGAAATATAAAATTTTTCTGGAAAACACTTCTCTTTCAGGAAAACTTTTGATTCCCAGTGGATTTTTTTAAGTCTATCTGTGACACTTCAACATACACATAAGGAATCCAAATCCTGATGGAACCGGCAAGAATATTGCAGGTTTCTTTCAGGAGAAAAAAATGTCTGTTAATAAAGATATACGAATTCTCATAGTTGACGATTTTTCCGCAATGCGCGGGATAATAAGGAACATTCTTAATCAACTGCAGTTTGAAAATATTATTGAGGCCAGTGACGGCACTATTGCCTGGGAAATCCTGGAAAAAGACAAAATAGATTTTATCATCAGTGACTGGAACATGCCTGGAATGACGGGGATAGAGCTGTTGCGCAAAGTCCGGGACAGCGAACAGTATTCAGATATTCCCTTTCTGATGGTTACAGCCGAGGCCCAGCAGAAAAACATTCTCGAAGCTGTTCAGGCGCGGGTCTCCGACTATATAATAAAACCCTTCAAGGCGGAAATACTTATCCAGAAGATCAAAAAAATATTTGAATATAATCAATTATTTGATCCAGCCCAAAAAAAATCCAACTGTTAAGCGTGCCTCATTGTGAATCATTCTCTTCCTATTGCCCCTGATAAGCCATGGCTTGCTCCGTTAGCAGGATATTCAGATCTGCCTTTCAGACTGCTGTGCAGGACCTGGGGCTGCAACGCGGCCTGCACCGAGATGATCAGCGCCAAGGGTCTGTTTTATTCCTCAGAAAATACAATGGACCTTTTGCGAACTTGTTCCAGCGATTTTCCTTTGATTGTTCAAATTTACGGAAGCGAGCTCAACAGCATCAGCAAAGCTATGGACCGGCTTCTGGAAATGGGCTTTAAATATTTTGACCTCAATTGCGGATGCTCCGTAAGAAAAGTTACCAAAACTGGCTCAGGAGCGGCTCTGCTCAGAAACCCTTCATTGCTTGTAGACATGATCGCAGTCATGGCTGAAAAGGCCGGCAGGAACAATGTGGGGGTTAAGATGAGAATTGGATGGAACAATGATCAACCGGTCTATCTGGATCTGGCCGAGCCCCTGGCAGGTGCTGGTGCTGGATGGATAACCCTTCATCCACGTACCGCGGTCCAGATGTTTTCCGGCAGGGCTGACTGGCAGGCCCTCAAGAAATTAAAGGAAGTCTCCAAAGTTCCAGTAGTGGCCAGTGGTGACCTGTATACTGCTGAAGATGCTCTTAATTGTGTGAAACAAACAGGAGTGGATACGGTAATGTTCGCCAGAGGAGCACTCATGGATCCTGCCATAGCCATGCGTTATCTGAATCTGCTCCAGGAAAGAGCTGATCTGCCAAGGAACAAGTTATTCGTTCA
>SLAE01000096.1 GCA_007127015.1 Desulfonatronospira sp.
AATTAATATAACGTTTCTTTCAGAGAAGAATACTTTGAATACACATTTCTTGACACCGGTGTGTACGGTTTTAGTTTGCCCTTATTACAGACTATTAAATTATTTATATTTTTTGCGGTGCATCTGTTCTCTATGAAATCAGTTGAGAATGCCTTGAAATCAGGAGGCAGACAAAGATCTTTTTGCACGGAGGTGATATGGTAGCCGGTCTGGTCAGAGTCATTCTATATCTTCTGGTTGTAACCCTTCCGGTCTGGCTGACGGCTTTTCTGGGAGAGCCGGGAGGGATTATTACTGATGTTGGGCGGAACTTCGCTTTGACGGGATTTATGATCCTGGTGCTGCAGTTTATGATCGCCGCACGTGTGAAATGGATTGAAAAGGCTTTCGGTCTGGATATTTTGCTTCGTTTTCATAAATACATAGCCGTAAGCGCGCTTTGTCTGCTGCTGATCCATCCGCTTCTGCTGGCTCAGGGTGTGTACGGGTGGGAACTTGTTTACAGTCTTAATCAGCCCTGGCCCATCTGGGCGGGAAGAATAGCTTTGATCATGCTGATCGGAATCGTTCTGATAAGCATCTATCAGGTCAAAATAAGTTTGAGTTTTGAAAAATGGCGTTTCGGGCATAACATATCCGCCCCGGCCATCCTTATTCTTGGCTTTATTCATTCCTGGTATATCGGTGTTGATCTGGAGCTGGTTCAGGTGCAGATCATCTGGGTCGTGGCTTTAATCCTTGACATTATAGTTTTTGTTTACCACAGGATCATCAGACCAAAGCTTCTGAAGCGGAAGGCATACACAGTCAAGGAGGTCATACCGGAAACCGGTGATGTCTGGACCGTGAAGATGACCCCGCCTGAAGGTCGAAAAATTGAAGAATACATGCCTGGCCAGTTCCATTTTCTGACTTTTTTTCGTGATCCCACCCTGCCGGTGGAAGAACATCACTGGACCATATCCTCAAGCCCTGCCCAGAAAGATTTCATCAGTTCAACCATCAAGGCCATAGGCGACTTCACCTCCACCATCGGACAGACAAGGCCGGGTGACACTGTGGCTGTTCACGGTTCTTTCGGACGCTTCTCGCACATGTTTCATCCCGAAGACAAAGATCTTGTTTTTCTGGTTGGAGGCATTGGCATCACCCCGGTCATGGCCATGCTCAGGTATATGCGTGATACCAGGGACAACCGTTCCGTACTCCTCATGTACGCCAACCGCAGTGAAGACCAGATAGTTTTTCGAGATGAACTGGATGAGATGGCAAAAGGAAAACATCCGGATCTGACCCTGGTCCACGTATTGAGCAGGCCCGATGAGAAATGGGAAGGGGAGAAAGGACACATGGACCGGGAAAAAATCGAAAAATACTGCGGACGGGATCTGCAGGAAAAAACCTTTTATATCTGCGGCCCACTGAAGATGTCCGAAAAACTTATCGCTGTACTGCTTGATATGGGGATACCAAAGAAAAGAATGCGAAGGGAAATCTTTTCTTTTATTGATTGAGGTAAAATCATGCGGAAACCAGTCTTGAATCAAACCACGGTTGTTTTAGCGGCTTTAATTGTTGTTATTTCCATATTCCTGGGAGTTCTTAGAAACACGGTAGAGACGGACCCGGTGGATCTTGAGAGGGATGAACAGCTTGGAGCAGAGCTCTTTGAGGACCAGGGGTGTTTCCGCTGTCACTACACCGATTCAACCGAGACTAGAATCGGGCCCGGACTAAAAGGTCTGTTTGACAGGGATACTCTTCGA
Organism: Desulfonatronospira sp.; assembly: GCA_007127015.1. Taxonomy (GTDB): domain Bacteria; phylum Desulfobacterota; class Desulfovibrionia; order Desulfovibrionales; family Desulfonatronovibrionaceae; genus Desulfonatronospira. Next base: position 1,767 of record SLAE01000096.1, read on the forward strand.
TTTTCGGATAAACCGGTGACCGAGGAGAACGTAAAAAATCAGATACTGGACCCTGTAGGTGATATGCCCTCATTTGAAGATCGTATGAGTGAAGAGGAGCTGGATCAGATCATTTTGTTTCTTAAAACCCTGTGATCTTAAAGGGCACGCATTTTAACGACTGGGCATGCATTCGGAATTTTAATGCTCTTCTGGAATACTATTTCTGGACTGCATCTCATCTAGAGTCTGGATCGCTATTTTTTGATAATTAAGATTAATAAAGCCATCTCTTGCCGTATTTGAAAAATACCCTGAGCAATTCATATGAAATTGTAACGTTAAATCAGATCAACAGGAGGACCCATGAAAGCAATCAGCAAGTATAATCTGACAGCTTTATTGGTGCTGTCTTTTTTTCTGCTTCCTGTCCTGGTACAGGCCATGGAGGGAAAAAAGGACAAGCCCGCAGCCGAGGGTGAGGAATTCTTAGAGTATATCACCGAAGTAAACCCGTATCATGAATGGGATTTGTGGCCGGGTACTGAAGAATTTTATGAAGGTACTGAACCGCATGGAGTTCTGCTTATCACTTATGTCAACGACAAGGCCCTGCAGGGCATCGAGGAAGGCATGCTGGAAGAGGGCATGCCGAACGGTTCCATTATTGTTAAAGAGAATTATTCTGATGATGAAGAGTTAATAAATGTCACCAGCATGTACAAAAAGGAAGGATTCAATCCCGAAGCCGGCGACTGGTTCTGGTTAGTACACACCGAGGACAAGGAGATCGAGGAATCCGGAAAGGTTGGAATGTGCATTGGTTGTCACCGTCAGGTGGAACACCGGGACTATCTGTTTATTGACGCGCATGAATAGAAGCTGCAGCGGCAGGAGATGGCTTTTTTGCTGTTATTGTCTGTGACTGAATGTGCAGAAATAAGTTAAGGATTTTTTGTTCTCATGATTATGAGTATACTTCTTAATGCCTGGCCATATAATCAAACTTGAAATCTTTTGCACTAGAAAAAATGCCTGAATATGACTATGACATCGCCGTGATCGGAGGAGGTGCGGCCGGGCTGACCGTGACCGCCGGCGCGGCCAGGGCGGGGGCCAGGACTCTGCTGGTGGAAAAAGAGCCCAATCTGGGCGGCGATTGCCTGCATTACGGCTGCGTGCCCAGCAAGACCCTGATCAAGACCGCACGGGTATTTTATCAGTTGAAAACCGCCTCCCGTTTCGGACTTCCGGACATATCCGTGCCCCCGATAAATTACTGCAAAGTACGTGATCGTATCATGGAGGTCATTGCCGCCATCCAGCCCCACGATTCTCCGGAACGCTTCTGTAAGCTTGGAGCAGAGGTCTTATTCGGCAGGGCTGAATTTATGGATGAGCATCAGGTGCTTATTGCCG
>SLAE01000175.1 GCA_007127015.1 Desulfonatronospira sp.
GAGGTGGTGTTCAATCCCAGCCGGTATATCAGTTTGAGCAATAAGACCTGGTATTCATTTTACGAAAACATGATCACTGAACATGAACATACACTGACACTGATCTGGCCTGATGTTGTCAGGACCTGGTTCAGCCTTGATTTTCTTGAAGAAATCGACGAATACAAACGGCAGGTAAATGACAGAGTCAATATCATTGAGTTCGGTTCTGAAGTTGATTTCATCCGCAACTGGCAGTTCGGATTATTGTACAGAAGAGATCTGGAAGCTTCGGTTGATCTGGAGAGAAGGCTTAGAGCCACATACAGACACCAGTGCTACAGCCTGGATTTCGAGATAAAAGACACTGATTATGATTACAGCTATGAGATCCGGATCAATCTGCTCAACCTGGGCTCATGGGGTTTTTAAAAATGAGCAGGATTAAAGTACTGCCGGCCGGTCTGCAGAATCAGATCGCGGCCGGGGAAGTAGTGGAGAGGCCTTCAAGCGTAGTCAAGGAGCTTATGGAGAACAGCCTGGATGCGGGCGCAGATAATCTGCGGGTCCTTATCTCACAGGGAGGACAGGTCCTGGTAGAGGTGGTGGACAACGGATCGGGAATGGATCCGGCGGACATGGATCTGGCTGTTACCCGCCACGCCACAAGCAAGATAAGTTCGCTTGAGGACCTGATCTCTGTGCACAGCTTTGGATTCAGAGGAGAGGCATTGCCGAGCATTGCTTCCGTATCCAGACTGTACATGGCATCCTGCCCGCAGGGGAAAAACGAAGGGCACTATCTGGAAATTCTCTATGGGGATGTCCTGGAACAGGGTCCCATAGCCATGACTCCCGGGACAAAAGTCAGGGTGCAGAATCTGCTGGCCAACATACCCGCGCGTCTTAAGTTCTTAAAGACTAAAGCAACAGAGAACAGAAGGTGTACCGACATGTTCGCGCGCATGTCTCTGTCTCACCTTGACGCGGACATGGAGCTTACGGTGGACGAGCGAACCGTTTACCGTTTCTTCAAAAATGAAACTCTTCTTGACCGTCTGACCCGTATCTGGCCGGAGCAGATCTGTCAGGGTCTCAGGGATTTTCATCTGGAGCAGAGTGAATTTAAGGTCTATGGTCTGGCCTCAGCCCCTGAGAACGCTCAGGGCAGGGGCGAGCGCATGTTTTTTTATGTCAACCAGAGACCGGTAAAGAACAAAATGCTCATTTCAGCTCTGAGGCAGGCTTACAGAGGAAGGCTTCTTTCAAGAGAGTATCCTCAGGCGGTTCTTTTTGTTCAGGTTCCTCCTGAGGAGGTTGATGTCAACGTCCATCCCGCCAAATCAGAGATCCGCTTCCGCAATGAAAAACACCTGTTTTCCCTTGTAGTTCGAGGAGTGTCTCAGGCAATCGAGGGCGGATTTTTTGCGTCAGGAGATCAAAGAAAAGAACCGGATGACGCCCATGCTCCGCAGGCTAATGAGCATTTTCCGGAAATGAAGCGTTTTTATCCTGAGCGGGAATCCAAGATGGACTTATTATTCCACGAGAATATTTTTTCAGAACCAGGTGAGCAAATTAAAGACCCCGCAGCAGAACCAGGTTCAGGTTCTTCACCTTATTCTGGACTCAGGTATCTTGGCCAGGTGGATAATTCCTTTCTCCTTTTTTCCATGCCTGAAGGAAGGCTTATGATCATTGACCAGCACGCGGCTCATGAACGGATAGTCTTTGAACAGATAAGCAGGGAAAAATCACGTCTTCAATGCAGAAGGCTGGCCATGCCCGTTCAGCTTCAGCTTCATCCGGCTGAAAAAAAAGTGCTTGAGGAGTTGTGGGTCTCTCTTAAATCATTAGGTTTTCTCCTGAACATATTTGAAAAAAACGGCCGTGAATTTTTAGATGTACTGGGTCTGCCGGGTTTTTTGTCTTCAAAGGAAGGTCTTGAGGCTTTGCGCTCGATCATGGCTGAAAAAAAGAAAGATCTGGAAGATGTGCTGATCACGATCTCCTGCCGCGCGGCTATTAAAGCCGGACAGTCCATGACTCCGGATGAGGCCGCGGGTCTTGTTCAAAAGCTTACGCGGTGTGAAAACAAAAATTTCTGTCCCCATGGGCGGCCGGTTTGTCTGGAAATGGGAGCCAGGGAGCTTGAGAGGTTTTTCAAGCGCAGATAGCAGTCCTGTTAAGTGATTCATTAATCATAATCAAGTACAAGGAGCAGGCATGCGTATACTGATAGTGGGTTCCGGGGGTCGCGAACACGCCCTGGCCTGGAAGATCCGGCAAAGCCCCAGGGCCGGAAAGATCTTTATTGCTCCAGGTAACGGCGGCACAGCCGGAGAAGGTGAAAATGTTCCTGTTGAAGCAGATGATATTCCCGGTCTGGTCAGACTGGCCAGAGAAAAAAAGACTGACCTGGTGGTTGCCGGGCCTGAGCTGCCTCTGGTGCTGGGGCTGACTGAAGCCCTGGAAAAAGAGAAGATTCCCTGTTTCGGCCCCGGAGCTTTTGCGGCTCAGCTCGAGGGCAGCAAGGCCTTCGCCAAATCCCTGATGGCCGAAGCTGAGGTCCCGACAGCAGCGCATAAGGTGTTTGAAGATTTTGACCTGGCTCTTAGTTATATTCGCTCCCGTGAATTTCCTCTGGTTATAAAGGCGGATGGACTGGCCGCGGGCAAGGGCGTGGTTGTGGCTTCCGGTTTTGAGGAAGCCCGGGAAGTTCTGGAAGATATGCTGGTCAGAGAGGTGTTCGGCAAGGCCGGAGAGCGAGTTGTCATTGAAGAGGCTCTGGAAGGAGAGGAGGCTTCTTTTCTTGCTCTTTGCGACGGGCATGATTTTCTGCTTCTTCCTTCTTCCCAGGACCACAAGCGGATAGGGGAAAACGACACAGGTCCAAATACAGGAGGTATGGGTGCCTACAGTCCCGCGCCGGTGCTTCCACCGGAGAAGTACCAGAAAACAGCCGATCTGGTCATAAGGCCGATACTGCAGCAGCTGGAGCAGGCTGAACAGCCATTCAGGGGGGTTATCTACGCAGGACTTATATTTACCAGGGAAGGCCCCAGGGTTCTTGAGTACAACGTTCGCTTCGGTGATCCGGAATGTCAGCCCCTGCTTATGCGCATGCAGTCCGATCTTTTAGAGGTAATCACAGCCTGCATGGAAGGACGGGCGGCAAAA
>SLAE01000134.1 GCA_007127015.1 Desulfonatronospira sp.
TACGAAGATGATTGACGGCTATTCCTTTGGAAAAATGCGCATCAATGGGCAGGATTATACTCAAGACCTGAAAATAATCAAAGGAAAGGTTTTTCCGCAGTGGTGGAGAAAAACAGGCCACGAAGTAGTTCCGGATGACGTACAGGACATCCTGGAGACCCAGCCGAAAATCCTGATCCTGGGCCAGGGCAGCCCGGGCCGGATGGAGGTCGACCAGGAACTTAAAAAACAATTGGAGCAAAAAGGGACCAGGCTTCTGGAGATGAGCACTGAAGAAGCGGTAAAGGAGTTCAACCGCTTATGGACATCGGGCGAGGATGTGGCCGCAGGGTTTCATCTGACCTGTTGATTATTTTTGGCAGTTTCTTTTTGTAAAAACGATAGCAAGAGCTTGATGCAAAGCTCTTGCGAAAAGAAAAAGTCATCATCTTTATCAATCAGGCCGCAGAAAAACCCAAGTGCCAGAGTATAATGCGATGGTCGAAGGCTTGGTCTTGTTCTTGCGGCGGGGATATCAAGAATTATTAATTTAATAAGGTTAAGGAGGAGAACAATGTAGGAAGTATCTTCATCATTATTGGCGCTGGTCATTCGGTTCACGGGCTTAGTCCTAATCGATCCGATCCTTGAGATCATTTTTTCATAGACGCTCTTCGCCATGTCGTGGTCCGTCATCCGAGCATCCATAAACATCCTGCTGGAGCGAACGACGGAGGAACTCGACCTGCCGAAGATGATTAAAGCCATTCAAGACATCGATGGTGTCGTGAACGTGCATCACGTCCACGCATGGAGCCTCACCTCGGGAAAGCACCTTTTCTCCGCCCACGTTAAAGTAAACGATTATACAAGAGGTGAGAACATTCAGAGCGAGGTTCATAAGATGCTGGTTGAGCGGTTCGGGATCTACGTCGCGACCACTCAGATCGAGACAGAGTGCACTGATATTGGTCGTGCAGCAGACATCGACGTGGCCCGCAGCGATTCATAAAGCAATAGTGGTTCAACCAGATAAACAATAAGATAAGATTAGGCAGACAAATGAATAAAGACAAATCATCACCGGCAGTCGAAAAGACCAAAAAAGTCACCCTGAATGTGCCGGGCATGTGTTCGGATCACTGCGCCGGGAACATCAGGGAGAGCCTGAAACGACTGGAGGGAGTAAAAGACATTAAGGCCAATCTTTCCACCTACAAAGTGCACGCAGCCTTTGATCCGGAAAGGACTGATCCGGACAGTATGCGCTCGGCAGTGGAAAAGGCCGGGTATGAGGTTACCTCTGTTTCCGGAGAATCAGCACCCCGGACCCTTAAGCTGGTGCTGGTGGTTCCTGGAATGGGCTCGGACCACTGCGCCGGAATCATCAAGGACAGCCTGAACCGTCTTCAGGGCATTGCCGAGATTAAAACCAATATATCCAACCATAAGGTAGAGGTAGCTTATGATCCGGAAAAGACGGATCAGGATGCCATACGCTCCGCGGTAGAAAAGTCAGGGTATGAAGTTGCTTCTGTTTCAGGCGGAGCCGGGCCAGGGCAGGTAAAGCTGGTGGTTCCCGGAATGGGCTCGGACCACTGTGCCGGGATCATTAAGGACAGCCTGAACCGTCTGGATGGCATTGAGCGGATAAACACCAATATTTCCAATCATCAGGTTATTGTGGAGCGAAGCGGTGAGGTTCCTTCAACAGATGAAATCAAGGCGGCTGTGGAGCGGGCTGGATACGAAGTGGCCTCCATAAGCGGCGGTGAAGAGACTGAAGAAGCAGCAGAAGAGGATGTGAGCAGCGAAGAGTTTTATCTGAACCGGGCCTGGCGCAGATTCTGGATCGCCGCTGTACCCACCATAGTGATCATGGTTCTGATGATGGTACATATGTTTGTTCAGCCAATCCCCGGCTATCTTGCCATTATATCCATTCTGGCATTTCCGGTGATTTTTTTATACGGAGGATGGGCGGTTCATGTATCTTCCTGGCGCTCCCTGACTAACCGTACAGCCAATATGGATGTGCTCATATCCATGGGCAGCCTGCCGCCTTTTGTCATCGGTCTGGTCGGCTTTGTCTATCCCATGACCACATTTACCGAGATGGCCGCGACCATCATGACTTTTCATCTCCTTGGCCGTTACCTGGAAAACAGGGCCAAGGGCAGGGCTTCCCAGGCGATCCGCAAGCTGCTCACCCTTGGCGCTAAGACAGCCAGAGTAGAGCGCGAAGGCCGGGAAGAGGAAGTTCCGGTCAAGGAACTGGCCATAGGAGACATCATGATCGTGCGCCCCGGGGAGAAGATTCCAACTGACGGAGAAGTCGTAGAAGGTCAAAGCCATATCGACGAATCAATTGCCACAGGAGAGTCCATACCGGTGGAAAAATCCCCGGGCTCCCAAGTGCTGGGCGCGACCATGAACAAAGAGGGCAGGATTAAGGTCAGAGCCACCCGGGTAGGAGCGGATACATTTCTGTCCCAGGTTATACGCCTGGTGGAAGAAGCCCAGGGATCCAGCGTACCCATACAGGAATTCGCGGACAGGGTCACCGCCAGATTTGTACCGGTGGTTATCGTCATCGCTCTGGCCAGTTTCATCGTCTGGCTGCTGTTTGCCGATTCTCTGCGCCCCATCCTGGAATGGGGAGGATTTCTACCCTGGGTCGATCCAACTGCTGCTCCCATCATTCTGGCACTGCTGGCGGCTATAGCTGTACTGGTCATTGCCTGTCCCTGCGCCCTGGGTCTGGCCACCCCTACCGCGCTTATGGTCGGATCCGGGATTGGGGCCGAGCGGGGTGTGCTGATCAGGTCCGGGGAGGCCATCCAGACCCTCAAGGATATCAAAATGGTCGTTCTGGATAAGACCGGAACCATAACCAAGGGAGAACCCGAACTCACCGAAGTCTATGCTGCCAAGGGTTACAGCGAAAAAGACGTTCTGGCTCTGGCCGCGGCTGTTGAAAATGCCTCTGAACACCCGCTGGCCCAGGCCATTGTGCAGGGGGCCAGAGAACGAGACATTACAATTGATGAGGTTGAGTCCTTCCAATCGGTCAAGGCCCGTGGAGTGGAAGGCAGAGTCGGCGGCAAACAGGTTCTGATCGGCAATCGCAGGCTGCTGAGCGAATTTGAAGTCA
>SLAE01000075.1 GCA_007127015.1 Desulfonatronospira sp.
AAAAAAACCTTACCAGGTCGGCTCACTATTTGATTGTCAAAGAACATAACCGTCGAACTTGCAATACTTAATCAATATCAAACACCATGTCAACAAGAAAATGAACTGATTGTAAATTTAACCGGTGCTCAAGGAACATGAAGTGCATCAACGGCAGGAGTAATAACAAGTATACATTTACAGCCGTGATGTCAACATAATTTCAATAAGAAAAGCAAAAAATATCGCGGGTTATCCATTGATCACGGAGCAGGCGCCTGATGGCCAAAGCATGAAGAACTCATCTAAAATCTTTAGAAAATCTGAATATGCCGGCAAAAAGCCCTGTCTTCCAGGTTCTGAACGACAGGGCTTAGGTTTTTAATCATCTAAAAGGAGCTGCTACTGCCTTCCGGAGCTCTTCAAGGCGGCAATGCGGTGTTCAATCGGCGGATGGGTCATAAAAAGCATTTTCCATCCATAGTCCTTTTTGCCGTTGATCCCGAAAGAAGCCATTTGTTCAGGCAAAGGCTCCTGAATGCCTTTTTGAAGTTTTTCAAGAGCGGAAATCATCTTACCTGTTCCAGCCAGTTGAGCCCCGCCGGCATCTGCTCTGAATTCACGCTGCCTGCTGAACCACATGACGATTGTGCTGGCAAGAATGCCGAAGACAATCTGAGCCACGATCGAAGTTACAAAAAAGCCGATACCAAAACCTTCCTCATTTTTAAGTATAACCCGGTCAACAAAATAGCCGACCACCCTGGAAAGGAAGATGACAAAGGTATTCACAACTCCCTGGATCAGTGTCAGAGTTAGCATGTCCCCATTGGCCACGTGGCTTATTTCATGGCCCAGTACAGCTTCAACCTCATCCTTGTTCATGGACCTTAAGAGGCCTGTACTGACAGCAACCAGTGCCGCATCCCTCTTCATGCCGGTAGCAAAGGCATTGGGAGCGGCGGAGTCAAATATGGCCACTTCAGGCATGCCGATTCCCGCGCTGGACGCCTGACGTCTGACAGTCTGCACCAGCCAGTTTTCCATTTCATTGGCAGGTCTGTCTATCACCTTGGCCCCGGTCATTCGCTTGGCCATCCATTTGGAAATAACCAGTGAAATAAACGAGCCTCCAAATCCCAGGATTGCTGCAAATACCAGCAAATATGTCAGATTCAGACCCGTGTCGTCCAGATAGCGGTGTACGCCGAAAATAGTGGTAATAATAAACAAAACCACCAATATGGCTATATTGGTAGCAACAAATAAGGCAACTCTTTTCATTTCTTCTTAATCCTCCTGGTCCCTGTAACTGGAAATAAATTGGCAGTCCCTGTAAATAACGATGAGTAAATTTAATTAAATACTTTTAAAAGTCAATATTCCGTCCGCCGGATAAAAAATCTGAAACAAGGCTTTACAGCCTGTTGCAGAACCTATAATTTTAAATTTCGATGGGAGCATCACCCGCTTGTTATTTTTACTTGCCTTACTCCGGTGATTTTACAGAAAAGGCCGTAAAAACTCGATCCGGTAATGCGTAGAATCAAAATCTTGTGCTTATTCCTGAAGTTTTATTGTAGCTTAAAAAAATGATTACAGCCGGTGGAGCATTATATCTAATCCGATTTTGATTAACGCATTTCATGTCTCTCAAACAGTTTACGACCTTTTCTGAAAAACCTCCGGAGCCCTGTCTGTAACTCCGAGATTGGATTGTCGCCTGTCTGGATGCTGAAATAACCGCTTATTAACAAGCGGGTAATGCTCCCGTTTCGATCGTAGCCAGCTTAAAACTTGAATAACTTTTTCAATCTGCTGACGTAACCATTAATATTCATGAAAATGAAGTTTTTTAACGCACCTGATATGGGAGGATCTGCTTTATGCTCAACAGGGAAAAGGCCATTGAATTATTGCGCACTAACGTGCAAGAAAACAACCTTATCAAACACAGCCTGTCTACAGAAGCGGTCATGCGCCGCCTGGCCGAAAGAATGGGCCATGACTCTGAAATATGGGGTCTGACAGGACTTCTGCACGACCTTGATTATACCATGACTGAAAATAAGCCAGAAAGGCATGGTCTGGAGAGTGCATCCATGCTCAAGGGCGAACTTCCTCCTGAGGCAATCCGGGCCATTGAGGCTCATGCCGCTGAAATGAACAGTTCTCAACCCCCCGCAACCGATTTTGACCATGCTTTACGCTGCGCGGAGACTTTGACCGGGCTGATCATGGCTGCGGCACTGGTTAGGCCCGATAGATTATCGGGCATGAAGGCCAAAAGTCTTAAGAAAAAAATGAAGGACAAAGCCTTTGCTGCTTCGGTGAACAGAGAGATCATCAGTGAACATAAAAACCTTGGCCTGGAACAAACAGAGTTTTTGACTTTGGGAATTGAAGCAATGCAGGGCGTGGCCAAAGATATCGGTCTGGATCAGAGTTAAGCCCTGGATCTGAAAAAGATTCCAAAAAATTGCATCCCGCGCCCGCCTTTCTATCTGCATATGTGAGTGCGGGATGCAGTGCTAATCAGGTAAAAATGACTTCAGGATTTTGACTTAAGCGTTCTGGGAAGCGTACAGTTCATTTAGAATCTCCCTGCCTCCGTCATCCAGAACCGCTCCGGCCAGTTCCACACCGATTTTATGGGCATCTTCAGGCTTGCCGGATTTTTCCTTGCGGACCATCCTGGACCCGGTCAAGTCGCAAACCAGGCCGACAGCCTTTATTTCTCCGTTTTCATGAAAGCAGCAGCAGGCAATGGGGACCTGACATCCTCCCTCAAGCTCGGTCAGAAAAGCCCTCTCACATTGTATGCAGACACGCGTACTGTAGTCATCCATAAAGCCCATCAGCTCATCAAGTTCCTCTCTGGCAGCCAGATATTCAATGCCGAGAGCGCCCTGTCCAACCGCGGGCAAAAAAGAAGGCGGAGCCAGTTCTGTTGCGTAGCCGGCCCGCAGCCCCAGCCTTTTCATCCCGGCAGAAGCTACAATAATCGCGTCATAAAGCCCTTCGTTCAGTTTCTTCAGACGCGTATCCAGGTTCCCTCTCAGAGTCTCTACCTGAAGATCGGATCTTATATTTAGAATCTGCGCCTGCCTTCTCAGGCTGGAGGTCCCAACCCTGGCTTTTCTAG
>SLAE01000051.1 GCA_007127015.1 Desulfonatronospira sp.
CTCACCCTTCAGGTCTTCGTCAGAATCCGGATGATGATCAAAAAGATGAATACGCAGGTCGTTTTTTTCCAGAAGAGGCTGGACATGCTTGACTCGAGATTTCTGCCTGGTGTCCACTATGACCAGTTGTTGCACGGAATCCTGATCAATATCTTTAAATGACTTGAAATTATACAGATATGTGGCGCTTTGTATAAAGAAATTCTTAAGGTTCTTCTCCTGGCTTCCCGGAAAGATGAGCACAGAATCCGGATAGATCTTGCTTGCGGCGATCATAGAAGACAAAGCGTCGAAATCTGCGTTTACATGGCAGGTAATAACCGTATGGGCAGATATTTTATTTTTTTTCTGCATATTTAGAAATCCTGTTTTTGAGAGCGGGGATGAAAATGCTCATGCACGGATTTAAGTCTGTCGCTTTGTACGTGTGTATAGATCTCGGTTGCTGTTATGTCTGAATGTCCGAGCAGGATTTGAACCGTGCGCAGGTCAGCTCCGCCCTCCAGCAGATGGGTGGCGAATGAATGACGCAGGGTATGTGGGGAAACATCCTTATTGATTCCAGCCTGCAGGGTATACTTTCTGACCATTTTCCACACTCCCTGCCTTGAGAGTGCTTTGCCGGAGCGATTTAGAAAAATATGCTCAGAAAGAGGAGAAAAAGTGCCGCGCCAGTTCTGCAGATAATAATCAAGCCATTTCATGCAACTGTAGTGCAGCGGGACAACGCGTTCTCTGGATCCTTTGCCCCAGACCCTGAGCGTGCCGGTCTGAGGGTCAAAATCAAGGAGTTTGATGTTGATCAGTTCAGAAACCCTCAGTCCGGCTGCATAAAGCATCTCCAGCATTGTTCTGTCCCTGATTCCCAGTTTGTCCTGCGCAGCCGGCCGGGCTAAAATTGTTTCGACTTCCTGAGTGGACAGAACTTTAGGTAACAGCTGAGGCAGCTTAGGATTTTCCAGCATTCCTGCAGGATTTTGCTTCATCAATCCCTGCTCGAGCAAAAAGGCGAAAAATCCGCGTAAAGAGGCCATATGCCTTGCTATGCTACGGTTCTGCAGTCCCTTGCCGCGCAGGAGGAGCAGATAAAGAAAGAGAATCTGTTCATCCGCCTTTTGAACATCCATGTTTTTTTGCTTGAGAAAATCCAGGAAAGAGGTCAGGTCTTCAGTATAGGCTTGCACTGTTTTATTGGCCAGCCCCTTGATCACCAGGATATGTTCAAGGTATGATTTAAAGAATTCGTTCTGGTCTGTCTGTTCGTTCAATGGTACTTTCTCCGAAAAAAACATTCAGGAACAAGGCCTTCAGGCAATTATTCAGCTTACCCGTACAGCCTTGCGCCTTCAAGCAGAAAAATATAATATTTGCAAGAAACAAAACTAATGCAGGACATCTATATCAGTCTGGGTTCTAATCAAGGTGAGCCGGCAGTCAACCTCGACCGGGCGATTCAGGCTCTATGCGACACATCCGGTCTAACATTGATACGTAAATCATCCAAGTATCAGACCGAGCCCCAGGACTTCAAGAATCAGCCCTGGTTTGCAAACCAGGTTATCTGGATGGGTGGAGATAAGCACTTTACTCCTGCGTATCTTCTGTCTTTACTGAAAAAAATTGAAACTGATCTTGGGCGCGTTTCCGGTCCGCGCTACGGCCCCAGACTGATTGACCTCGATATACTGTTGTTCGGAAACCTGATCCAGCAGGAAAAAGGATTGATTCTGCCTCATCCCGGCATTGCCAGAAGAGCCTTCATATTAGTTCCTTTGCTGGAAATCAGTCCGGAACTTATGCTTCCTGACGGCTCAAGCGTCAAGAAGCTGCTGAACAACCTGGATTTTACTCTACAGGGACATAGAATTTTTCAAACTTAAACCAAAACTTAAAGGATAGACAAGATGTTCAAGTTTATTATCATTGCCGTAGTCCTTTTTATCTTATACAAGTTGCTGATCAATGACCGCAGGAAGCAGCAGGATTCCCGACTCAAGGAAAACGAAAAGCTTGCAGCTTCAGGAATCATGGTTAAGGATCCTGTGTGCGGAACTTATGTGGATAAAAAAAGCGATGTGCGGGTCAAAAACAAGGACGAGGTTCATTATTTCTGCAGCTATGACTGCCGCGACAAGTATTTGAAAAGGCTCAAATCTTTTGAAACGTCTAAAGCGGAATAGCTTCAAGGAGCGTCATTATCATGCGAAGATTGCAAGTGCTGGTGCGTTTATCAACCCGACGAAAATAATATTAAAGAGGCGGGTATGAAATTTTTTCTGGACAGCGCAAATATTGAGGAGATTGAAAAGGCTCTGGACCTGGGGCTGGTGGATGGTGTGACCACCAATCCATCCTTGCTGGCTGCAGAAAGTTCCCGCTGGAAAGAACTGGCCTCTGAAATCTGCTCTAGAGTAGATGGACCGGTAAGTATCGAAGTAATGGAGACTGAAGCTGAACAGATGATTCTTGAGGCTAGAAAACTCGCTGAACTCAGCCGGAATGTAGTGGTCAAAATACCTATGACTCTGCAGGGCGTTAAGGCTGTCAAAGTATTATCAGCCGAAAACATACCCACCAATGTGACTTTGGTTTTTTCGCCGCTTCAGGCGCTGCTGGCTGCCAAAGCCGGAGCGGCATACGTAAGTCCTTTTGTCGGGAGAATCGACGATACCGGACAAAGTGGGATGGACATCGTAGCCAGGATAATAAATATTTATGAAAATTACGGCTTCGACTCCCGGATAATCGTTGCCAGCGTGAGAAATCCCGCTCATGTTCTGGAAGCCGCTGAAACAGGGGCGGACATAGTGACTATCCCATACAAGATATTGCTGAAGCTGGCTGATCACCCCATGACTTATCAGGGGATTCAGACTTTTGAAAAGGCATGGAAATCGGCACGAAAATAAAATCTCTTAAAGAATATTCCATCGCAAAGGGTCCTGATGCGGACATTTTTTTAAACCATATATTTGTCCCATAATGTAAATTATGTAAACTTTTATTTATATGTAAGATCTATAATCAAAAAAATGCCTGCATATTACTGTTCAATTTTTTCACAGAAAATAATCATCAGGCACCCC
>SLAE01000045.1 GCA_007127015.1 Desulfonatronospira sp.
CGCCATCTGCGCCTTCTTGCCTCCCGCCGCTCAAGTATTATAAAATGCTGTATCAGTCAGGATTCAGATATCTGATCATCAGCTTCACTGTCGATGATTATTGACCTTCCTGATACATTCCGGCACAAACTGTCTGTTCGGATAAACAATCAACTATTTTTTTGAAAAAAACATTTAAAGCTGCGTCTCCGACAAGGAAAAGACTTTATTTCATGGAGACGGTTACCGGGGCCTTTATGTTTGGAAAAAGTATAAATCTGATCAAAGTTTTCGGATTTCAGATCAAAGTGGACATAAGCTGGCTGATCATTGCCGTTCTGGTCACCTGGTCTCTGGCTGTAGGCTTTTTTCCTTTTTTTCTTGAAGATCTGAGCCCTGGGACATACTGGATTCTGGGAGTTCTGGGAGCTCTTGGACTTTTTTTCTCGGTTCTTTTCCACGAATTCTGGCACTCATGGGTGGCCCGCAGATTCGGAGTGCCCATACGCGGCATCACTCTGTTCATTTTCGGGGGAGTAGCTGAGATGGAAGAGGATCCTCAAAATCCCAAAGATGAGTTTCTCATCGCTATTGCGGGACCCTTTGCAAGTCTGTTTCTGGCTTTTGTGTTCTATTCCATTTATCAGGTCAGCCAGACCCTTAACTGGTCAGATGAAGTCATTGTTCTGTTTATGTATCTGGGCTTGATCAACTTCATTGTAGCTCTGTTCAACCTGATTCCTGCTTTTCCCATGGACGGAGGCAGAGTTCTGCGTTCCATTCTCTGGCACTGGAAAAAGGATCAGCGCTGGGCCACCAGGATCGCCGCAAGCCTTGGCGGTGTTTTCGGTCTGGTGCTTATCGGGCTGGGAATTCTGCAGATCCTGACCGGAAATATTATCGGCGGAGTGTGGTATTTCATTATAGGGATGTTTATCAGATTTATAGCACAAAACGCCTACCGCCAGATAGTCATCAAAAATACTCTTTCCGGGATCAGAGTCAGAACCTTGATGAAAAACCCAGTGCATGTGCCGCCTGACATCCCTTTGAGCCAGATGGTCGAGGACTATGTCTATCATCATCACTACAAGATGTTTCCCGTAATGGACAGAGACAACCTGCAAGGCTGCATCACTACGCGGCAGGTGGGAGAGGTGGAACGCGGCCAGTGGTCCAGAACAATGGTCAGGGACGTTATGGAACCTCCTTCAAGAGACAACACCATACATCCAAATATGGACATAATGCATGCTTTAAACAGGATGAACAGTCTGGGTCAGAGCAGAATGATGGTCGTTGAAGACGGACGGCTGGCCGGGATGATTTCCCTGAAGGACATCATGGGCTATCTGGCTGCCAGAATGGAGATCGAAGGCGACCGCAGTTTTTCGGATTAAAAGTCTTCATTGATTCAGGCTCGATCTTCTTTAAGATCCATTAGGGCATGCTCCAGTTCGTTTTTATCCGGAAACCTGCCCTGGAACATTATCCGTTCATTGACAAAAATTACAGGCAGGCCTTTTTTGCCCTCATTTTGCAAGATGCCGGCAAGCTCAGGTCTGGATCTGAATTGATGCAGGTGCATGTTCAGAGCATAAACCGTAGAGTGAAGATCAAATTTGTCCTTAAGGTCGAGAATGGCTTTTTGCAGCTTCATGCTTTCGTCTTCGCGCTCAGGATTTGGGACGGAACAGGGACAGCCTATATAGGGCAGATAAATTTCCAGATCGAATTCAGCCATAATTTTCTGTTTTGTTGTTTATTCTGCGTTGATCGACAAGCTTGATTAAAAAAAACTGTGGACCGGCTTACTTTCATATTTATTCTTTCAAGTAAAATCTCCAGGCCAGATCAGCAAAATACCCTATGATTACCGGAAAGATCAAGCTGGCAGCCATGCGGCAAAGAGCAAATTTCCAGCCCATGATTGGAGCTTCATAAATTATCAGTCGATGAAAGCCAAGCAGAGCCCAGGATGACAGAAAAGCAACCAGCGGACCTACTCCCGCGCCCGCTTTGAGCAGAACAGCCAGTATGGGAAAAAGCACAAAAGGTCCACCGGGCATGACTGCTCCGGCCAGAGTGCCCAGCAGCAGTCCTCTCAGGCCGGAATCCCGGCCGAGAATATCAGCCAGTATGTCCCGGGGAAGTATCTGCTCGACCATGCCCGCAAAAATAAAGGCGACAACCAGGACCGGAAGAATCTTCAAGAGCATGCTCATACCCTGCATCAATCCATCCTGGGCCAGTTGCGGATCTTTTTTAAAGGCAATAAAACTGGCTGCAAGACAGAGCGCGAGTATGAACAGAAACACTCCTTTCATTGATGCTCCTCGTGAATCAGAATTTACTCATGAGTTAAGCTGAAATACATAATGAGAAAGAAAACAAAGGCTATGAATTTAATACAGAAGATGGATTTGACAAGAGAGATATTTTCCAGGTGCCTGTCTCTGGGCGGTACTGAAAACATTTTTGTTGCCTGGACAGGGGGCAAGGATTCCACTGTGCTCATCCATCAATGGGCTTCTTTTCTGCGTGAGACAGATCCATTGACGCCGGTCAAAGCATTGAACCTGGATACAGGGTATAAGTTTCCTGAAATCATTGAATTCAGAAATAAAATGTCCATGAAGTGGCAGATTAATTTATTAATCATCCGTCCCCAGGTGAATGTTCAAAAAAAAGCGATAAATGAATCCAAAGTGGAATGCTGCCGCAAACTCAAGATAGAACCGCTGAAAAAAGCGATCAGAGAAAACAGTGTCCAGGCTCTTCTGACCGGGATCAGAAAGGATGAACACGCTTCACGGCTGAACGCGGAAACCGTGGAAGAAAAAACAGATCCGCGCTACTGGCAGATCAATCCGATCGCGCACTGGACCGAAATGGACATCTGGTCCTATATCGTGTCCAGAAGCCTTCCATACTGTAATCTATACGATCAAGGCTACAGATCTCTAGGGTGTATGCCATGCACTTCCCGAGACTCAGATTCCCATGAACGGGCAGGGCGTGATCCGGAAAAAGAGACCAGCCTGGAACATTTGCGCAGCCTTGGTTATTTTTAAATTATGCGTCAGCCTAAACAATCAAAGCGTTA
>SLAE01000178.1 GCA_007127015.1 Desulfonatronospira sp.
CCGTTTTTTATAACCCCTCTGCTTATGGGCGCGACCATGTTCCTGCAGCAGCGCATGGCTCCGGCTCCCGGCGATCCCATGCAGGCCAGGTTAATGCAGTTTCTGCCGCTGGTCTTTATTTTCATCTTCATCACCTTTCCCTCGGGGCTGGTTCTTTACTGGCTGGCCAACAACGTATTGTCCATCGGCCAGCAATGGTATATGCTGAGATCAGCTGATCTCCCCCTGCAGAAGGCGGAAGAAAGAGCTGAACAGAAAGCCGAGCAGAGAGCGGAACAGAATGCCTCATCCAAAAACGATGCGGTAGACGAGTCCAAACAGCAGGAAAAAAAACCTGAACCAAAAAAATCAGGAACAGCCAGAAGAAGAAAGAAGAAAAAATAGGCATCGCTCGTACTTGAAAGTTGAAATCAGTAAACATTTAAAATAACCATGTTCTTTGAAAACCGGTTTTTTTCAGGCCCAATAAGCAAGCGAAATTAACCGGGGAATCCACGCGCGGCTCAATATTTAAGCACTCCAGCTCTCTGGAACGCCGCGCGATTCCCTGGGTTCAATCCGGGTAACTTTTATTCCGGAATATAAATTCCTGTAAAGCTTGACTGAATCGACTCTGCAAGGCGAATCGCCGGCCTGAAACCGGGGGCGGACACGGTAATCATGAAGGAGTCAGCATGGACAAATACGTGGAATTTTCCGGCAAGGACGTTGATGAAGCCATATCCAATGCCTGTAAATTTTTCAGTATCGATCGCAGTCAGCTGGAAATTGAGATAGTAAGCGGCGGCTCATCAGGCATTTTTGGTCTTGTAGGAGTAAAAAAAGCAAAAATTAAAGCCCAGAAAAGAATTCCGGACAATCACAACATAGAGAAAGAGGAAGAAACTTTTCAAAAATCTGAACCTGAAGACGCACCGCAAAAGGAAAATCTAGAAGAGGTTCCCGAAGAAACAGCGGTATCTGAAAATGAAGAGCTTCCTGTTTCAGATCAGGAGCTGAAACATTTCATCCAGGATCTTGTTTCCAGGCTGATCAGGCCTCTTGCCCCTGAGGCGGAGATAAGCATAAAGGTAGACAGTGATCCTGTTCTTGTCCTTATTCAGGACAGCAATAATTCAACCCTGATTCTAGGCAGGGACGGACAGACCCTGAGCGCCCTGCAGTATCTGGCCAACAGAATTATTGCCAGGCATCACCCTGGTGCGGCCAGAATCCAGCTGGATACGGAAAATTTTCTGGAAAAGCAGAGCGAAAAACTGGAGCAGAGTGCTTTTCATCTGGCCCAGAGGGCGATAAAGGTCGGTAAAACCATGAGTACCCGGCCTCTTAGTTCATACCACCGGCGCATAGTTCATCTGGCTCTGCAGGGCGAAAGCAACATCAGGACCAAGAGCAAAGGCGAAGGGCCCATGAAGAGAGTCCTGATCATGCCCAAAGCAGGCCGGAAAAAAAAGCAGCAGCCACATGATGACACCCGCTCCGAGCGGATCAGACTGCAGGAATGACCTCAAACGCCACCATCGCGGCCATAGCCACCCCCATGGGACAGGGCGGAGTGGGCATCATCCGCTTAAGCGGACCAGAGAGTCTGATAATAGCGGAAAAACTTTTTGTTCCCGGACCCAGATTTAAGGGTTTTAAGGCCTACAGGCTGCACTACGGATGGATAAGCGGCAAAGAAGGCCAGATCCTCGATGAAGTATTGCTTGCCTATATGCCCGGGCCATATTCCTATACCCGTGAGGACGTGGTGGAAATCAACTGCCACGGTGGTCCGGCAGTCCTGGGAAGTGTCCTGGAGGCCCTGTTCGAACAAGGCGCTGAACCGGCAGGCCCTGGAGAATTCACCAAAAGAGCTTTTTTGAACAACCGTCTGGATCTGACCCAGGCTGAGGCTGTTCAGGAACTGATAAGCTCCCCCACCCAGACCGGAGCACTTCTGGTGCGCGACAAACTGCAGGGACATCTGGGAAGCCGGGTTGAAAAACTGCGCCTGAAACTTGAGGATCTGAAAAAAGAACTGTGTCTGGCGGTGGATTTTCCCGAGGAAGATGTGCAGTGTCTGCCCAGGAATGTTCTGGCGGAAAAGGCCGGGATCTGCGCTGAGGAAATCTCAGGGCTTATCGCTTCTCATGAACAGAGTAAAGTTTTCAGGGAAGGAGCCCTGGTGGTCCTTGCCGGAAAAGTCAATGCCGGCAAATCAAGCCTTATGAACGCCCTGCTTGGCCGGGAAAGGGCCATTGTCACCCCTGTCCCTGGAACAACCAGAGACTATCTTGAAGAAGCCATCAACCTGAACGGACTTCCGGTCCGCCTGGTGGATACCGCTGGACGCAGGCCCACCAGGGATGAGATAGAAATGATCGGCCTTGAAGCAGGACGAAGCCTGATCGCTTCAGCCGACCTGTGTATCCTGGTTGTTGATTCCGCAACTGAGCCCGACCGGGAGGAAATGGAGATCCTGGAAGAAGTAGGGTCTGACAAAATCCTGGTTGCGGCCAATAAATGGGACCTGGTCGACAGCAGGCCAAAGTGGCTGGACGGTTTTCCCGGTTTAGGAGTGGAGGTCCTGCCTGTTTCCGCAAAATACGGAAACGGCCTGGAAGAGCTTTCCTCAAAAATACGCACGAAAATACTTAGTACCCGCCGAGTGGAAGCTTGCTCAAACATGGCCCCCAACCTGAGACAGAAAAACGCCCTGGAAAAGGCAGCTCAGGAACTCGAACTCCTGGTCAATGAAGCAGACGGGGAAGTACCTTTTGATCTTTTAGGGGTACGGCTTGATTACGCCTGTGCTCATCTGGACGAAATCACCGGACGCATCGTATCCGAAGACATCCTGAACTCGATTTTCGAAAACTTCTGCATAGGAAAATAACTTCCGTGAGCAGGGACAGCATCTGGATAAACGTCTGTGAGGCTTCAGCCGACGCATACGGCGCCCTGCTCATGCGCGAGCTTAAGGCTTTGTCCCCTGAGCTGGAGATCATGGGCATGGGTGGAGAAGCCATGCGGGCTCAGGGCCTGAACACCGTGTACAGGGCGGAACAGCTTTCACTGGTGGGCCTGAC
>SLAE01000062.1 GCA_007127015.1 Desulfonatronospira sp.
AAATGTCAGCGATCACGCGCGACTTAAATTGGACTAAACATTTTTCCAGATAAACCGGGAAGGAGGAGCTTATGGAATACCAGGAAATCCAGATCGAAGGCAACGCCAGGATCAAGGTGGTCGGAGTCGGCGGAGGTGGAGGCAACGCCGTCAACAACATGATCTGTTCGGCCATGAAGGGAGTTACCTTTATCGTGGCCAATACGGATCTGCAGGCCCTGAAGCATTCCCGAGCTGAATACAAGATACAGCTTGGAGAAAAGCTGACCAAAGGTCTGGGCGCGGGAGCGGATCCCCAGATCGGCCGGGAGGCCGCACAGGAAAGTATAGATCAGATCCGGGAAGCCCTGGAAGGATGCGACATGGTCTTTGTCACCGCGGGAATGGGCGGCGGCACAGGCACCGGAGCGGCCCCGGTCATAGCCAGGGTGGCCAAGGAAATGGACGCCCTTACCGTAGCCGTGGTTACCAAGCCTTTTTATTTCGAAGGCAAACGCCGGCGCGTACAGGGTGAAGACGGCATAGCTTCACTCAAGGAAGTTGTGGACAGCATAATAACCATACCCAATGACCGTCTGCTGTCCCTGGCCTCCAAAAAGGCATCCTTTCTGGAGATGCTCAAAAAAGCCGATGAGGTTCTTTATTATGGTGTGAAAGGCATCTCCGACCTGATCATGGTCCCTGGCCTGATCAACCTTGATTTTGCGGATGTCAAGGCAGTCATGTCCGAGATGGGCCTGGCCATGATGGGCACTGGAATCGCAAAGGGTGAAGGCCGGGCCAGAGAAGCGGCCATGAAGGCCATAACCAGCCCGCTTCTGGAAGACGTATCCATTGACGGAGCCAGGGGTGTGCTCATGAACGTGACCTGCGGCACTGACCTGGCCATTGACGAAGTTAGCGAGGCTGCCGAAATAATCCACGAGACAGCGGATGAAGAAGCACGGATCTATTTTGGAACGGTTTTTGACGAATCAATCGAAGATGAAATCCGGATCACGGTCATCGCCACAGGCATTGATGACGCTTACGCCAAACAGGAGCCGGTCAGCACCAAGGTAACAGATCTGACCAGGATTCAAAAAGGACAGAGCAAGCCCCGGACAAAGCCCAGAGAAATGTATCTCGATCCGGACGAAAAGGAAAATCTGAATATTCCGGCTTACATCCGTCGCAGCAGGAACGGTCAAGGTCCTTCAGCGAACGCGGGCGAAAGCAAAAACAATTCCAAAGGAGAAGAATTTATTTTTGATGAGGATGAATTCGAAATCCCGTCTTTTATACGCAGACAGGCGGATTGATTCCGGGACACGCGGGTGCGACTCCTGCAGAATGGATCCCAGGTTGTGCGTGTTGACCGGACGGGGCGGACAAAGACAAAAAAAACGGATGCATGATTCTTCTGACTGCCCCCTGATCCATGATCTTTGTCATAAAGAAACGGATCAAACTGATGGCCGTCAAGCTTGAACCTTCCGTACATGACCGGCCCAGAATAAGGGAATGGGGCGGAAGGCTTCCGGTGGCCCTGGTTTTTCTGGAAGAAAAATCCCTGGCTCTGTCCACTCTTGGCTGGCAGGCGGTGTACAGACAGCTGGATAAAGAGGAGGGCTTTTATCTGGAGCGCTTCTTCTGGGACAGAAAGGAAGGTAATGTAATTTCTGCCGACTTTGGTACTGAGTTGAGCCGTTTTCCCCTGATTTGCTTCAGCCTGAATTTTGAAGGAGATTTCCTTAATCTGATCAGAACTTTGCGCGCGAACTCTCTTCCGGTTTATGCCTCCCAGAGGGAAAAATGGCCCGCTCTCATGGCCGGAGGTCCGATTACTTTTATCAATCCCTTTCCGGTATTGCCCTGTCTTGACTTCATTCATGTGGGCGAATCGGAGAACGGTTTTACAGAGACAGCCGGAAAATTAAAAAATCTTTGGTTGTCCGGCGCTGACAAACGGAAAGCCCTTGAGGTTATCTCCGGCTTTCCAGGTATTTATGTTCCAGAGGTTACCGAAAAAACTTCAAGACAGATTTACAGCGCTCCCGGCAGGATTCTGGAAAGACCGGCATGTTCAGCTTTTGTCTCCCGCCAGACTGTATTCAGGGACAGCTTTCTGGTAGAGGTCAACCGAGGATGTCGTTACGGCTGCCGGTTCTGTGTGGCCGGATTTGTTTACAGGCCGAGACGGATGGCCAGGCTCAGCGACCTGAAGGATCTGGTAATCGAGAACAGGCCGGGAAAAGTGGGGCTGATGGGCACCGCCCTGACTGACTGGAGTGATCTGCGTGAATTTCTGGAATGGCTCAAGGAACGCGGAATAAAATTTTCTTTATCTTCCATTCGCGCGGACGGACTTAATGACGACTTTTTAAAATTTTTGCGGTCCAGTGGTATCAGAAGCCTGACCCTGGCAGTGGAAGGAATCAGCCCGGGATTGCGCAAAGCCGTAAATAAACGCTTTGATGAACATAATTTCTTTGAAGTTATCAAAAGCGTAAGCGCGCTGCGCTTCAACAGCCTCAAGCTCTATTTCATTCTCGGACTGCCCGGGGAGGATGAGCACGATTTCCAGGAACTGGAAGTTTTTCTGAAAAAACTTCAGCAGGCCAGGATTGAAGGCATGCGCGGCAGGAAAAAAGGCATCGAAGTAGTGCGTATAAGCGCTTCCATGTTTGTACCCAAACCATGGACTCCTCTGCAGTGGGCGGCCATGGACACACAGGAAGGCCTGGAGCGCAAATCCAGAGCCTTCAGGGTTCTGTGCGCGGATTACAAAGGTCTGAAATTCAGTGCTGAAAGCGCTTTTCAGGCCAGGATCCAGGGGCTTCTGTCCAGGGGGGATGAACGGGTTTTCGACCTGCTGCTTCTGGCGGAAAAGGCCGGGGGAAAATGGAAAAAGGCACTGACTGAATGGTCGGGTGATATAAGCGATTATCTGGACCGAACCAGGCCGCTGGATGAAAAGTTTCCCTGGGACCGGCTTGATATCGGAGTGAACAAGGATTATCTTCGCCGGGAATGGGACAGGTACTGGCGGAAACTGAGCACCACGGTCTGTCCTGA
>SLAE01000145.1 GCA_007127015.1 Desulfonatronospira sp.
TGGACTCGGGCCAGGACATACAAAGGATGAGCATGGGCTATGCCCAGACCTCTTCTCTGTCCCAGTGTGTAGCGCCATAGACCCGAGTGAGTACCCAGGGTGTCGCCCTGCCTGTTTATTATAGGTCCGGGTTTTAAGTGTAAACTGTCACCAAGTCTATCTGCTATGAACTCTCTGTAATCTCCGGCTATGAAGCATACTTCCCTGCTTTCCTCCCTGGCAGGGGGAAATATACTGTTTTGGCGCAGAAATTCTTGAACCCAGGATTTTTTTTTATCTCTCAGGGGCAGGACTACCTTTCTCAGGTTTTTTTCCGGGACCAGACTCAAAAAATAGCTCTGGTCCTTGCCTGGATCATGGCCGCGCCATAAAGAAGCATAACCGGCGCCGGTCTCGATTCCCGCGTAATGGCCGGTAGCCAGCCGATCAGCTCCCATTCTCAGCGCAGCCTCCAGAAGAAGCCCGAACTTGATCTTCCGGTTGCAGACGGCGCACGGATTGGGTGTAAGTCCCTGCAGATATCTTTCGACAAAGGGACGAACTACATGCTGCTCAAAAGCGGACTCAAGATCCAGAACCTGCAGCTCAAGACCCATTCGCCGACATATCCGCCCAAGCTTTTCCACGAGTTCGCTGCCGGGATCCTGAGCGGGGAAAAAGCGGGCATGAACAGGCAGAAGTTCAAAACCCCGCCTTTTGAGCAAGACAAGAGAGGCCAGGCTGTCTGCGCCCCCGCTTAAGGCAACAGCAATCTTCATTATTCATTAAGAGCCCGGGGAGAGGGCAGGGGGGGCAGGTAATTTTCCAGCACATGGGCTGTCTGTAAAAGCAGTTCTTCGCTGAATGCCGGTCCCATAAGCTGAATGCCCACAGGCATGTCCGTCCGGTCCCCAAGTCCAGCGGGAACTGTTATTCCGGCCATTCCGGCCAGATTTAAAGACACAGTGAAGATGTCCAGCAGATACATCTGCAGGGGATCATCCACCATTTCGCCCAGACGAAAGGCGGTAAATGGTGACACAGGAGCACAGATCAGATCACAATATTCAAAGGCCTGGATAAAATCCTGATAAATAAGTCTGCGCACCTGGGCCGCCTTCTTGAAATAGGCATCATAATATCCGGCGGAGAGTACATAACTGCCGATCATGATCCTGCGCTGCACTTCCTCGCCGAAAGCCCTGGATCTTGTCTTGATGTACATGTCCAGCAGCTCGCGGGCCTCTTTATCCCGATAACCGTATTTTACTCCGTCAAAACGGGCCATATTTGAAGAAGATTCAGCCATGGCAATGATTTCGTAGACAGCCACAGCATGAGGAGTATGGGGCATATCCAGGGTCACGGTTTCGGCCCCTGCCAGACTGATCTGTTCCAGTGCCTTGCTGCACACCCGCTCCACTTCAGAATCAAGCTTGCCTTCCCAGTACTGGGCTGGCAGACCCACCCGCAGCCCTTTAAGATCGGTTCTGCGTTCAAGAGAGCTAAGATAATCAGGAACAGGAACATCCATTGAAGTGGAATCCAGGGGATCGTGACCGGAAATAACCTGCAGTATGGCAGCACAATCCGCAGTGTTTGCAGCTATGGGTCCTGCCTGGTCCATGGAGGAGGCTAAGGCGACTACACCGTATCTTGAGACCCGGCCATACGTCGGCTTCATTCCGAAAACACCGCAAAATGATGCCGGCTGGCGAATGGATCCGCCGGTGTCCGTACCCACGGAGCCAAGGCTCTGGCCTGCCGCGATTGACGCGGCTGATCCGCCGCTTGATCCCCCGGGCACCTTGTTAAGGTCCCAGGGATTTCTGGTCTTCTTGTGTGCGGAATTTTCAGTGGATGAACCCTCTGCAAACTCGTCCAGATTAGTTTTGCCGAGAAAAATGGCGCCGGCCTCTCGCAGCTTGCGCACCAGGGTGGCGTCATAACAGGGATTAAAATTCTCAAGCATTTTTGATCCGCAGGTGGTGCGCTGATCTCTGGTGCAGATGTTATCTTTCAAGGTCAGAGGAATCCCCCAGAGAGGCTTGTCTTTGTCCGGACCCTGTTCATCCATTTTCCGGGCCAGATCCAGAGCTTTCACTTCCTGAATGTTCACGAAGGCTTGAATCACAGGTTCTGTTTTTCTGATCCTCTCCAGACAGGACTGAACCACTTCTGTGACCTTGATCTGTCCTGAAAGGATCAGGTCCCTGGTAGCGCACAGTGTATCAGTTTTATCGTTCAACTTGTTCTCCTCCCACTAGATTATTCTGGGAACTATAAAGTATTTTCCGTCATGTCCGGGTGCATTGTCCAGAATGTCTTTACGCTCATGCGTCGCCAGGCACACATCTTCACGCATTACGGATACTTTATCAGAAGGAGAGTAAAACGGCTCCACCCCGGTGGTATCCACCTGGTTGAGGCAGTCCATGTATTCGATTATCTCCCTGGACTGATGGGCGAATTTATCCGCCTGATCCGGTTCGATTTCCAGCCTGGCCAGTCCCGCGATTTTGATGATCAGATCCCTGTCTATGTCCATGCTGTTCTCCTTAAAGTAAAGTTCTACTCTTGCAGCTGCTGCTCTCTCAGCCGCTCCATCCACATTTCCTTTCTCTGTGTTCTGAATTCCATGAGCCAGTTGAGCCTGTATGTGTTTGCGCGAGCCAGGTTTGTCCTGTCCATCTGAAAAACGAACAGATCCTGGGATGCAAGGCCATATTCGTCCCAGCTTATGGGAGCCATGCTCCAATCGTAAAAGCTGTTGTTCCGCAGGAAACGGTTGACTTCTTCCGGTTCATAAGCAGGGGGAAGGTCGCCGCTGCGGGCTGCAAAACGCGCAAAATCATAACCCAGAGCCACCCAGAAGTCAGCCTCTCCCTGCAGGGTTTTCTCCAGGCCGCTGACAAGCCTTTCGCTTTGTTCGGAAGGCTCGATAGTGCACCATGGTCCGCTGGTCAAAGCCAGGGAGAAGAACTGCTGCTCCAGCTTGTCTGGAGAGTATGCCTGATACCAGAGCATAGGTCCCAGAAACAGGAGCTGATCCTGATTGAAGTAAAAAAACTGCGGAAGCAGCCCCTGTGCTCGGGACAGAGTGTCAGGAATGAACACAGCCTGAAAATCAGGATAACCGCCGGCCTGATCCTCCCATTCTCCGGTTTTTAAAAACGAGGATACGATATTATTCCAACTGGCAGGATTATCAGGAGGATAGCTCTTTATGTTTCTGATTTCAGCACCCATATTTCTGGCCTGGCTCCAGAATGTTTCGGCATAAGCCCGTCCAAAATCTTCCTCCGGGTAGAGAACGGCAAAGTCGGTGATACCCATCTGATTAACGGCCTGATCCAGAAGAACCCGGACCTGGTCCCTGGCACTGGGAAAGAAGCGCCATCCCTGTATGCCTTCATTTTCCAGGGAGGGCATGAAAGACATGAACACGAATTCTTCATGCAAGCCTGAATCCAGAACTTCACTCCATTGCCGCCTGGAAATAGGTCCTCCGACCAGAGAGATGTCGTCCATTCGGGCCAGCCGCTTAAGCCACTCCGGATCATCGGTGTTTATTGTTTTAATTTCAATTTCCATGCCTTGCGAGGTCATGTCCAGATGGGCCTGGCCCGCCCCGCGCAGAATCTTCCACCCCGCGGTGGAAAAGTCTCCACTGAGAGGCAACGCAAGAGCGATCCTGGTCGAGGGCTTACCCAGCTCTTTTTCCCATTTTTCCAGCAGTCCAAACCAGAAATCGCGATCAATCAGCTGACCCTGACCGGCTATATCCAGGAGCAAAGGATGTATGGCCGGCCACCTCGCTGGATCCTCCTCCAGATATTGCTGATGCACGGCCCACCAGAAGATGTTATAAGGAAATTCCAGTTGTTTGCGCCGGTTCATATGCGCTTCGGCCTGTTTCAGTTCCGGGCCAAGGTCAAGGAAAAGCTCAAGGTAATCCCGCTCAAGGCCGGATCTTTGTTCATCAGTTCGAGTCCGGAAATAAAGGCCTTTCAAAACAGCTGCAGTTTCCGCGTATCTGTTGTTTTTAAGATGAGTCAGAGTGAGTTCAAGGGCGGCTTTTCGGGCCAGAGGGAAGGTAGTTCTGCTGTCCTGGTACAGATTTTCCAGATAGAGCACATAGGCCTGTTCGTCTTCGGTTTTTTTCAGAGACAGTGCATAGATTTCGTGCCACCGCCATTTGTCCAGGGCAGCAGGTTCGAGCTCGGCCCATTTGTTCAGGGCCCGCATGGCCATCAAATAGTCGCTGTTTTCAAAAGCACTGAAAGCAAGTCTCTGCCAGGCCTTGATCGCCTCTTTTCTGTCCAGCTCAACTTCACTGAGCAGCTGTTCATAGAAAATCTGGCTCCTGGTGAAATCTCCCCTTTGCCAGGCCTGTGCGGCCATGGTTTCCAGACGTGTCGTATCGGGTTCTATTGGGACAACTTTTTTCTCGGCGCAGGCGGACAGAACAAGCAGACAAAGAGCTAAAATTAATAATCTGAATATATTCATAAAATGTCATATCAAGGTTATGTATTGATTTGAAAATTTGCCGGATCCATATGTTCCGTATCCTGAAAACAGTTCTTAGAAAAGTAGGCAAAATAGTAGATTTTACAGTCAAAGCTCTCTTAAGCATTTGAATTATTGACCATTGATTCTACCTGTTCGTCATTCCGATTGGAGCCTGTCCCGGAATAGATCCGGGGCCGGAATCCAGCTTCTTTTCAATAAGAATGCCCGCAGCAGGCGGGTAAGAGACCGGATGCCGGATTAGTCATCCCGGACCCCGATCCGGGACCGGCATGACGGAAGAACTTTTGACTCAAAATATTCTAAAATACTGATAAAAAAAACCCGGGTTACGATTGTAACCCGGGTCAGAATAGGAATTGGTCCAAGATTATGTCAAGACAATTTATTTCTTGTCCTCATTGACTTCAGTGTAATCAGCGTCGACTACATCCTCGTCAGCACTCTGGGCTTTCTGTTCGCCTGCCTGCTCCTCACCGGCCTGGGCCTGTTCTCCGCCCTGAGTTTTCTGGGCGTAAAGCTTTTCAGCCAGCTTGTGTGAAGCCTGGGACAGGTCCTCGGTGGCCTTGCGGATTGCCTCTTCATCATCGCCTTCCATGACTTTTTTAAGCTCCTGGATCTTGTTTTCAATTTCAGCTTTGAGTTCGGCGTCCAGATTCTCGCCTAAATCCCGCAGTGATTTTTCCGTGGTATAGATAAGAGTGTCAGCATGATTACGGGCCTCAATGAGCCGCTGCTTTTTCTTGTCCTCTTCAGCGTGTGTTTCAGCGTCCTTGACCAGCTTGTTGATGTCTTCTTCAGACAGGCCGCTGGAAGCAGTTATCCTGATGGATTGTTCCTTGCCGGTGCCCAGGTCTTTTGCGGAAACATTGACGATACCGTTGGCATCAATGTCAAAGGTGACTTCGATCTGAGGAACACCCCGCGGCGCCGGAGGTATGCCTGTCAGCTCGAATCTGCCCAGTGTCATGTTGTCTCCGGCCATAGGCCTTTCACCCTGCAGAACATGTATTGAAACCGAAGGCTGGTTGTCAGCAGCCGTGGTAAAAATCTGGCTCTTGCGCGTGGGAATGGTGGTGTTGCGTTCGATGAGCCTGGTGAACACTCCGCCCATGGTTTCGATTCCCAGAGACAGAGGCGTTACGTCGAGAAGAAGAACGTCTTTGACGTCTCCAGCGAAAATACCGCCCTGAATAGCGGCACCCATAGCCACAACCTCATCCGGGTTAACCCCTTTGCTGGGTTCTCTTCCAAAAAATTCCGATACTTTTTTCTGGACCAGAGGCATGCGGGTCATGCCGCCGACCAGAAGTACCTGATTTATTTCCGAAGCGTTGATTCCTGCGTCTTTCAAAGCCTTTTCACAAGGCCCTATGGTCCTCTGCACCAGGTCTTCGACCAGACTGTCCAGTTTGCTCCGGGAAAGTTTGACGTTCATGTGTTTTGGACCGTGCTGGTCTGCAGTGATGAACGGAAGATTGATTTCGGTTTCCATGGTGCTGGAGAGTTCTTTTTTAGCCTTTTCAGCGGCTTCTCTAAGTCTCTGCAGAGCCATGCGGTCCTTGGATAGATCGATGCCGTTTTCTCTCTTGAATTCGTCTACCAGCCAGGTGATTATCCTCTGGTCAAAATCTTCACCGCCCAGAAATGTGTCACCATGGGTGGAGCGTACTTCCACCAGATTGTCGCCAACCTCCAGAATGGAGATGTCAAAAGTACCGCCGCCAAGGTCAAAGACAGCAATTTTTTCATTGACGTTTTTATCTGCTCCGTAGGCCAGTGAAGCTGCGGTGGGTTCGTTTATGATCCTTTTGACCTCAAGTCCGGCCACCCGCCCGGCGTCTTTGGTGGCCTGACGCTGGCTGTCGTTGAAATAGGCGGGCACGGTTATAACCGCTTCAGTCACTTTTTCCCCGAGATAAGCTTCAGCATCACTTTTAAGCTTCTGCAGAATCATGGCTGATATTTCCGGCGGACTGTAGGTCTTGTCTTCAACCTGCACGTGAGCGTCGCCGTTATTGCCCTCGACAATCTTATATGAACAGCGCTGAATCCAGTCTTTCAGCACTGGATCGTTGTATTTGCGGCCCATCAGTCTTTTTACGGAATGGACAGTTCTGACGGGATTAGTCACGATCTGCCTTTTGGCTATTTCCCCCACAAGTCGTTCTTTATCCGTAAAAGCGACAATGGAGGGAGTGGTACGTCCGCCTTCAGGGTTGGTGACGCACTTTGCTTCTTTGCCTTCCATAAGGTATACGCAACTGTTTGTTGTTCCAAGATCAATACCGATTATTTTACCCATTTTTAACATGCCTCCTTACCAAATGGTCATGATTGAAGTTTTTTTATCATAAATCTTTTAAATGAGTTGTAAAGAAGGAGCTATTCATTTTTTTCCGGAGGACACTTCTTGCTCACCAGCACCTTGGCCGGGCGGACCAGGCGATCGCCCAGCAGGTATCCTTTCTGCATCACATAACAGACAGTACCTTCCTCCATGTCCTCTCTTTCCTGCTGAGCCATGGCTTCGTGGTAAACGGGATCAAAAGGTTCTCCTTCCCGGCCGACCTGTTGCAGATTGTTTCTGCCCAGCACCTGATGGAACATGTTCAAGGTCATTTCTATTCCCTGGACCAGATCCTTGCAGGCTTCATTTTTTCGCCCGTGTTCGAGTGCAAGTTCAAGATTGTCTATTACCGGCAGGGTCTGCTCGATAAAGGAAGCCACTGCATATTTGGTGTGCTCCTCTTTTTCCCTGACCATGCGTTTCTTAAAGTTTTCCGCATCAGCCATTGCTCTTAAGGCCAGATCTTTCTCTTCCTGCAGGAACTCGCATTCCCTGCAGATGCTTTCCCTGCAAAGAGACAGGAGATCTTCCCTGGAAAGCTTGAGTTCCAGATCAGCTTCCTCTTCATTTTTCCCGTTTTCAGTTGATTCCTTTGTCGCGCTTTTATCTTCAGCTTCTTCTTCGGCTGATGTTTTTTTGTTTTGTCCCTGTGTATCCTTGTCCTCGGGCATACCTGAACCTCCGTAAAACTATGTTTGCCCCTGCCTGCTTCAGGTCTTTGGCATGTTTTTTATCGTATTGTGTTCAAAAATTTCGTTAAACAACTGACTAAGAATTCTTGCAGTCAAGTCAACAGCCGGAATAACCCTGGAGTAGTTCATCCGGGTAGGCCCAATTATGCTGACCAGGCCTATGTTGTCTCCCTTCAGACTGTAGGGTGAGGAGATGACTGTGTAATCGCTGAGTTCCTGCCAGTCCTGCTCCTGGCCCAGCAGAATGCTAAGCCCTTCGCTTTCCAGGGTTTGATCAAGGATTTTCAGCAGTTTGGATCTTTCCTCCAGGAGCCTGAAGACCTCGCGCATTTTCGGCAGATCGGTGAATTCCGAATCCTGGAAAAGGTAGTGAGTTCCATCCACATAGACCTGACGGTTGTTATCCGGCTCAAAAGATTCCCGGGCAAGTCTCAGCGCTTCCTGATACAGGTTGTTGAACCGCTTTCTGGCTCTTTTAATCTGAGAGAAGATATTCGCCCGAACCTGGAGCAGGGTCTTGCCTTTATAGTGCTCATTCAGATAATTGCTGAATTTGATCAGGTCGTCGGCTGTGATATCACTGTCCACTGTGATAATTTTATTCTGGACCATTCCACCCTCCATGACCAGAATGGACATGACCAGTCCGGCTCTGAGCTGAATGAAATCTATGTGCTTCCAGCGGATGTTTTGCTGGCTTGGAGTAATGACCAGACTGATCTGATTGGAAATGGAGGACAGAAGTTTGGAGGCCTGACTCAATGTCTGGGATAGATCAGGCCCTGTTCTGACCAGAGCGGATTTGATCTTTTCCTCCACTTCAGCAGGCAGAATTTCCATGTCCAGTTTGGAATCAAGATAAAAGCGAAAGCCATTGGTCGAGGGGATTCTGCCGGCAGACGTATGCGGCTGTTCAATGAAATTCTCCTCAGCAAGGTCGGCCATAATGTTTCTGATAGACGCCGGACTCAGGTTCAGGCTGGATTTTCTGGCCACAGTCCTTGAACCTACAGGCAGGCCGCTCTGGATATAGCACCTGACTATGGTGAACAAGACGTCAGTTTGTCTCTGGTCTAATGTCATGGTATTTCCTTGTTAGCACTCTAAGGTAAAGAGTGCTAATTTTTTAGCAATGCATGGCCTATCTGTCAAGATGTGACAGTAAGATAACGAGACAGTGAGCAAGTAAATCAATGAGTCGGTGAGCAGGATTTGGATGTCGGATGCCCCGTGATCAGACATGGTCCTCATAATAGTAGATGTAGTCTCGCAGAGCCTGTACCCATGGCTTGGGCGACACACCGGTGACCATGCTGAACTTGGAGCAGTCAAGCACTGAATACGCAGGCCTCAGGGCTTTTTGAGGATATTCACTGGAAGGTATGGGAACAACCCTGCAGCTGAGTCCTGCGGAATTAATGCTCTCTGTGGCCAGTTCGCACCAGGAGGCCTGGCCCTTATTAACCACGTGATAAACTCCAGTGGTCTGCTTTTCGAAAAGTTCCAGGGAATATCGAGCCAGATCCAAGGTGTTGGTTGGTGAACCCACCTGGTCGTAGACTACACTGATGGACTTTCTTTTGCGGGCCAGATTCAGGATCTTGTGGACGAAATTGGTCTTAAAGGGACCGAAAAGCCAGGCGGTCCGGATGATCAGCAGCTTCCCCCAGTCGTGATCCAGAAGCACCTTTTCTCCCTGAAGTTTGCTTCTGCCGTAGATGTTAAGCGGTCCGGTCTGGTCCTCGGTGGTGTAGGGAGTATTTTTCCTGCCGTCAAAAACAAAGTCCGTGCTGTAATGCATCAGACAAATATCCATTTCCCGGCACGCGCGGCCAAGGATTCCAGGCAGATCCCTGTTCAGCAGGAAGGCTTTCTGCTGATCTTCTTCAGCACCGTCCACATCGGTATAAGCTGATGTGTTCGCTACCAGGTCGACCTGATGCAGTTTGATGAATTCCTCGACCTTGTGCTGATCAAACAGGTCAAGCTCTTTTTTCCCGGGTGATAAGGTTGTCCATCCCGAACCCAGCATTACCTGCGTCAGAGCCTGGCCGAGCATTCCATTGCGTCCTCCGGGAATAAGTGCGGTAAATTTTTTCATACCCGCTCCTTGTACCATAACTCTGTAAATCGCAGGTATTCACCGCTTTGAATGCACTCCACCCAATCCTGGTTATTTAAATACCAGTCAATGGTCTTTTCAAGCCCTTCGGCAAATCCTACTTCGGGCATGAATCCAAGCTCCCTGGTAGCGAGAGTGAAGTCCATGGCATATCTCAGGTCGTGTCCCGGCCTGTCCTTCACAAAATGGATCAAGTCATCTGGCTTGCCCATGATTTCCAGAATTTTCCTGATGATCTCCAGGTTTTTATATTCAGAGTCGCCTCCAAAATTGTAGACAGAGCCTGGATCAGCCTTGCTGATGCATAATTCAATACCCCGGCAATGATCGTTAACATGGATCCAGTCCCGGACATTCTCTCCTGATCCATAAAGCGGGATGGGCAGGTCCTTTAAGGCCCGCATGAAGCTTAGAGGTATAAGTTTTTCAGGAAACTGAAAAGGTCCGTAATTATTGGAACAGCGGGTAATGATAACTGGAAAATCATATGTCCTGTGGAAGGACCGGCATAAAAGATCGGCCGCGGCTTTGGAGGCCGAATAAGGACTGTTGGGAGCAAGAGGTGTATTTTCAGTAAAACGCCCCTTAGAACCCAGGCTTCCATAGACCTCGTCCGTGGATATCTGAATGAATTTTTTAATCCCTTTTCTGCGTGCTGCTTCCAGAAGATTGTATGTACCCTGAATATTGGAGCGGATAAACACATCCGGATCAGTGATGGAACGGTCCACATGGGATTCAGCGGCAAAATTGACTACAAAATCAATTGAGTATTTATTGAGAAGTTCAGGGATAAGCAGAGAATCGCAGATGTCTCCATGTTCGAAGAAATAGCGCTTTCCTCCATATTCTTCATTAATTGAGGTCAGGTTCCGAGGGTTTCCGGCATAGGTCAGTTTGTCCAGATTG
This sequence comes from Desulfonatronospira sp., assembly GCA_007127015.1. GTDB lineage: Bacteria > Desulfobacterota > Desulfovibrionia > Desulfovibrionales > Desulfonatronovibrionaceae > Desulfonatronospira. The sequence continues at coordinate 10,586 of SLAE01000145.1, forward strand.
ATCAGGGTGCATGAACTCTCATTCAGCATGTGCCGTAAAAAGTTTGTTCCGATAAATCCGCATCCTCCGGTAACCAGAATATTCATATGCTGCTCCTCAGGAAAACATGATTTTCCTTCTAATAAAAACTTATTTCCGGATAAGCAAGAATTTTAAATATCCGATAAAGTCCGGCGGTTCAAGAAGAATTAAGGAATTATGGAATTAAGGAATTTAGGGATTTAGGGATTTAGGGATTGAGGGATTCTGTCAGTAGATAGGGGGTAAAGGGAAAGTATGAAAAAATCCGAATACGTGGAAAACAGGTTCCGGGGATTGGCCGAACGTCCAATAAAAACTCGCTCCTAGACAGACTAAATCAAAATCCAGCTCGTTGCATGAATCAGTATCCTGCTGGATTGTCTGAATATTTATCTGAACCAATACTAAGATTTTTAAGGATTTTGATTAAGTCTCTCTATGTCGCTTGCACAGTTTACGGCCGTTCGGCCAAACCCCGGAACCTGCAAGGCCAATAAGAATTTGAAAATGATCATGGACTCAGGAATAAAAGATCTATACCGGGAGGACAGAGGTAGTGGGTTTTTACAGGAAAGTGTGAAGTTATGAAGGAAAAAGGAGGAAAGGAAATCAGAAAAATGGTCAGCTTTAAAATATTGAATTTTGTGTTGAGCAGATATTGCCCTTTGCTTCAGTTTGACGTAAATCAATTTTCAGCGGGCGGTTAACTCAGCGGTGAGAGTGCCATCTTCACACGGTGGAAGTCCGGAGTTCAAATCTCCGACCGCCCACCATCATAAAATGTAGTAA
>SLAE01000063.1 GCA_007127015.1 Desulfonatronospira sp.
GTCTGCCTCATCCCCAGCTTTTTGTTCCCGGCAATCATGATATTCCTCTATTTGATGTGGTTCGGCGGTTTTGGAGTCCCCTCGATCGGTATAAGAACTACCTTACCGAGGAGATGATGCCGGTCTATTCCGATGATGACCTTCTGGTCGTTGGTCTCAATACCGCCAGATCGTTTACCTGGAAGAACGGGCGGATCTCCATTGCTCAAATAGAAGAAATGGAGCGCATCCTTTCGAATACGCCGCAGACTGTCTTCAAGGTGGTTGTTACCCATCACCCCTTTATTCCCCCTCCGGGGGAGGAAGATGCCGGTATTTCTCTGGTAGGAAGAGCTAAGAAAGCGCTGGAGGTGATTGACCGGTGCGGCGTGGAACTGTTGATTTCCGGTCATTTGCATCACGGATATACAGGAGACATCAGGATGTATTATCCGTCAACCAAGCGTTCAATAATCGTGGTGCAGGCAGGAACTGCCATATCTCACCGGATCCGCGGCGAGCCCAATGGCTATAACATTATCAGGCTTAAAAGGGGATGGATTGAGGTTCAGGAGAGACAGTGGATTGAAAAGAAATTCGCTGCGGGGACAAATATTTCTTTCAAGCTGGAGGAGGGCAGGTGGATTCCACAATCTGAAATCAGAAAGCTCTAAAAGCTTTATGAGCAAGGCTTCTTTCCGCATCAACCAGTATCGTCCAGAAGTTTTGACTGTCTCCTTTGCCGACTTTAACAAGATAATAAATTACACTTAAATAAGCCCTCGCTTTATATAACTCCACGTTGAGTCCGAAGTCCGGCTCAAGCTCATCCGATTTATCCAAATATTCCTGATAGAAAATTTCTATAGGAGCTTTACGGTAAACTTACGGATGATCAAAAAACATATTTTTAAATTGAGCTATAAATGTTCCTACATCAAAGGATCTTGGAAGCTGAAAAGAGCTGTTGAAATCAATGACCGCAATATATTCTTCACCGGAATCTTCATCCTGGCCGACAATAATGTTTTTCAGATGATAGTCTCCATGCCCCTGAACCAAACGTTCAGGTGATTCTGTTATCAGCTCAACCTCGTTTTTCCATACTTCATCGAGTATCTGCCGGGCTCTCGCGGTTTCTCTGTGATTTTTTTCATACATTTTGCTCAGGTAGTATTCCAGTCTAACTTTTTCAATAGATAGATATTCATCGGCAGGTGTTATTCTGAAATTGAAATTATGAAATTTCGCCAGCCACCGGGCGGCCTTCCGCAGGTATTCTTTGGCTTCTTCCGTGCCGGCTGCAAGAATTTTCTCGTGCAGTGTTGTTCCGGAAACATAATCTTCCATAACAGAAAAATTAGCCGCATCTTTATCCAAAGGACGAGGTATTCGATATTTCCCTTTGTTGAAGCCGTGCCTGGAAATTTCTTTTGTTAAATAAAAAGTACGTTCGCCTTCTTTCCACGCGTCAATATTGGTAAATGTTTTGGTAATTATTTTTTTTCGCGCCTGCGAAGCTTTGGGACCGATTATGATTTCCGTCACCTTTGTATCGGATGTTCCCGTTCGAGGTATTTCCGTAAAATATGGACGGCACCTTCCCGCCTTAAGCTCATGCACCAGTTCTTCAATTGTGGCAAAAGGGTGATCAAATAATGTAGGATATGCACCTGTATAACTTAGAGCGTGCGTGTCCGTGCCTCCAATTGCCTTGAATTTCATTTCATGCCAGTCTTTTAAAGCTCTGATTGATTCTAAAACCGAATGATTCGAACTAAAAATTTCAATTCCGTCCAGCAGGGGATTAAGCAGTTTTTCTTTTGGGGGTACTTTGCCGTTACGGTAGGGGTGAGCCCATATTATGGCTGCTTCAGGGTTTTTTTCCCGTATTTCTTTGAGAGTAGCCTTTTGTTTATTAATCGTGTTTTTTGCCCCGTAAACGAGGATATCTCCATAATCAGCAGTAAGAATTTCCTGGCCGGCAAGCACATGGAAAATGTCATCTACTCCGGCTTTTTGCTTTACTTTTTTAAGTTCAATATCGTCCCATTGATAGTGATGGTCAGTAATGACAATCGCCTGCAATCCCAGGTTATACGCGTTCTTGATGAGTTTAACGGCGTTGACATGGCTGCAGGCTGAATGTTCCGATGTATGACAATGTAATTCGGCTATCATATTTTTTTCTTTAAATGTTATTGATCCTGCAGAGAGAAGCCTGCAAAAATTCTCCAGCAGGCTTCCGGATCCGGATTAAGTTGTCAGGAAGTAAAATCTAATATTCTCAACTTGGAACTGTGTTAAAACTCTGATTCATGGCTTTTGCGGATAAATCTGTAAATATAAATTAATACAGTAATATAATAATAGATTTATTAATTTAAAGTTCAAGAGATCCTATCAAATTATCCTCCATTCTCCACATAAGGAAAGATTAAAAATTTTTTTAAAGCCTTCTTAAAAAGCGGTTGGCTCTGGTTCGATTGAAAAATGTCTCCATGAATTTTCAAGGAGGTTCAAACTCAGGATCGTTCTGCTCCAGAAGAATGCCTGACAGCAGTAAGCGTCATCTTAACAGGGTGTCGGAGAATCAAGCGGCAATCGAAAGGTTTTTTATGGCTTAAATATGGGCTCTTGTTGACAGCATATCCTCTGAACAATATTAAACTATTGTTTCCCCCAACCTGCTTAAAAGGAAAGTGTTTATGAACAAAACCCAATTAATTTCGAAGTTTGCAGAGAAGTCCGGCTTGTCCGAGAACAAGGCGGGTGAGATTCTTAATCTCATCATTGAAAGCGTCACTGAAGAACTTAAAAACGGTGAAAAAGTGACTTTCACAGGCTTTGGGACCTTTTCTTCAACTGAAAGGGCGTCCAGGACCGGTCGCCACCCACGCACAGGAGAGGAAATCAACATTCCGGCCAGACGTGTACCCAGGTTCAAGCCCGGCAAGGAATTAAAGGATGCCGTGGCCAATGCTCCATTGTTGCCTGAGGCTTCAGCGGATAAAGTTCAGGATGAATCTCAGGAAATGACCTGCAGGATTGAAGGAAAAATCCTTCTGGAACGCGGCGAGCCTGCAGGCGGCCTGATTTTACGGCTTTACAGCTGCACTTCAGGTTCTGATAAAGTTCTGCTGGCCGAGACAACCACAATGGAAGGAGGCAGGTATTCCCTTGTCTATGAACCTGATTCCGATGAAGTAAGCCTGGAGGTGTGGGCTCTGGATGATCAGAGCAGGGAAATACTGCTTTCAAAGCTGCTGCGCGATCTCTCCCGTGAGCCTCTGGAGGTACTGGATTTAATCGCACCCTGGTAGTTTCAAGCCACGCAGTTTGAAGAACGTTGCCGAGAACATATTGACTGTCGGCTTTTTTCAAGATTTTCTTGTACCAGGCAAACTATTTCTTGAAAATTTCCGCCGTTGCCATGGTTTGCCTGGACTGACTGCACGGACAAGTAGCTTCGCACGAATACGCCTTGCTGCCTGCTTCAGTCGGCCCACATTTAAAATGGTTTATCAGTTGTTGTTATGGGTAAAATTTTTCGCTGTTCCAAGTGTTCATAAACGATAAGAAACCAATAATGATAACTAAATTAAGAATTTGGGCGCAAAAAATCAGCTCAAGCTTCTGGTTCGTACCCGTAGTGTTTGTGCTGGCCGCTGTGGCGCTTGCCACCTTCCTGATCGCCATAGACGCGTCCATTGATCTTAAATTAGTTGGAAAATGGCATCTGGTCTTCGGATCAGGTGCATCCGGAGCCAGAGACCTGGTCACAATCGTCGCGGGCTCGATGATCACCGTGGCCGGAGTAGTGTTTTCAGTCACCCTGGTCGCTCTTTCGCTAACATCTACCCGGTACACACCACGGGTTATTCGCAATTTCATGCACGACCGCGGCACTCAGGCAGTGCTCGGTATCTTCCTCGGCATCTTCACATACTGCCTGATAGTGCTTCGGACCATAAGTGACGTCAATGAAGAAGATTTTATCCCAGAACTTGCTGTGCTTGGCGGTTTAATCCTTGCTATTGTAGGGATAGCTTTTTTGATCTACTTCATTCACCATATCTCAATATCCATCCAGGCATCGAACATTATTGCCGCAGCCGCACGTGAGACCATCATGACCGTGGATCGCCTGTTTCCAGAAGAACTGGGTGAAGAGGACGAAAAAGATATGGGCGACGAACTCCGGAAGTCACTGATGAATCAAAATTGGTCTGTGGTCACTAACCGGAAGACCGGTTACATAGTGAACATCGACATTAACGAACTTTTGGATTTAGCCCGGAAACACAAAACAGTCCTGCGAATGGAGCGCGGAATAGGGGAATTTGTAGTCGAAGGTACCCCTTTGATCTCGTTGATCAATCATTACGATCTAAACGACAAAATAAGGGCTGAACTGAACTCGGCCTATGTTATCGACCGTGAGCGAATGGTGGAAAACGATGCCGGGTTTGGGATCCGGCAGCTCGTGGATATTGCCATGAAAGCACTGTCACCAGGAATCAACGACACTTCTACCGCAGTGATCTGTGTGGATTACCTGTCGGAGATCCTGAGCCGGCTTGCATCCCGCCGGATTATGATTTCCCACCACATGGATCATGGAAAGTTACTGTTAATTACCAAAGGACCAACTTTCGACAGCCTGCTTACTGAAGCTTTCGGGCAGATCCGGCAGAATTGCGCTGGAAATGTAGCAATTATGATACGGATTCTCGGTGCGTATCAAACCATTGCCAGCCAGACTGTCAGTCAAAGCCGAAGGCGCAAAGTTTATGCAAAGGTGGAATTGATCGCTGATCTGGCCGAGCGCACCATTGAATCTTCATATGACCTGGCAAGATTTAAGAACCGACTGGCGCGGGTGAGTAAAGCGCTTCAAAATGATTTTTGATTGAAACATTGTATCCGACACCTCTTGCGGCGTATCTATTTTTTTGAACGGTTGATGGAACTATTGCATGTCAATAGCGTAAGATGCACATCAACTCGATCCTTTAAAGTTGGGAAAACTTATATTTCCGCATTGATTATGCCCGATAAATTGGTGGTTGAATGAAGATCATGAACAGCTATACAATTTCGATGGCACCTTGAATGAATCTTGGTCTTTTTTATGCTGAACCGTCCAGAACATGTCCCGATATGTGCAGAATGACCGGCAATCAATTTCCCCTGTATTTATTCAAGCAACCCGTATTTATGCAGTTTGCGGTACAGGGTACGCCTGGAGATGCCCATGATTCTGGCTGCGTCCGTCTTTTTCCCGCCAGCGGCTTTCAATGCCTGCGAAAGATCATTCCGTTCAACATCTCCTGATTTGTTTACCAGGCTGGATTGATGTTTCTCAGCTGTATCTTCCATGCCGAAATGTTCAGGCTCGATTATTTCATTCGGACTGACCAGAACCGCGCGTTCTATGAAGTGTTCCAGTTCGCGCACATTTCCTGGCCATGAATAGTCCGCAAGTGTGCGTATGGCCGCGGAAGAGAATCCTTTGATGTTTTTGCCGAACTTTTCTGAAAAAGCTCTGCGGAAATGGTCCATGAGCAGAGGAATGTCTTCGGTCCTCTCTCTTAGTGGCGGCACGTGTATATTCAGCACATTGAGCCGGTAATAAAGGTCCTTGCGAAAGCTGCCCTCAGCCACTTTTTTGGCCAGGTCGGCATTTGTTGCGGCAATGATACGCACGTCCGCTTTGCGGGTAATGGATTGGCCCACTCTTTCATATTCTTTCTCCTGAAGGAAACGAAGAAGTTTAAGCTGGATGCGCGGGGTGATATCGCCTATTTCATCCAGAAAAAGGGTGCCGCCTTCAGCGGCCTCCACCCTTCCGATCTTGTTCGCGTAGGCACCGGTGAACGCGCCTTTAACATGCCCGAACAGCTCGCTGTCCAGGAGCTCATCAGACAGGGTAAGGCAGTTGACCTTGATCAGCGGTCCTTTGCTGCGCGGACTCGACGCGTGCAGGGCATCGGCGACGAGTTCCTTGCCCGTGCCGGTTTCTCCGGTGATAAGTATGGTGGTGTCCACTCCGGCCACCTGCTGGAGCAAGGCGAAAACCTGCTGTATCTGTTTGCTGTGTCCGATGATGTTGTGCAGGGATTTTTTTCTGGCTGAGCTTTGAAGCAGGTATTCAAAACGCTGCCTGCTTTCCTTCAGGTCTTCCTCGGCCTTCTTGCGCTGGCTGATGTCCCTGATGGTGGCCAGGATGTAGTCCCTGTTCCCGAAGCAGACTTTGCCCGAGTTGATCTCTACCGGATACTTCCGGCCGTGCGTGTCCAAATGGGAAAACTCAAGGATGATGGATTCACCCGGGCGCCACCTGGCCCACATGTCGATCAACTCATTTTTGCGTTTGATCCCGTCCGGATGCAGGTCGAAGACGTTCATGGCAAGCAGTTCATCCCGGGAATAGCCGGTGCACGTGATCGCCGCCCGGTTAACTTCCAGAAAATTACCCTCGAGATCGTGCAGGAAAATCATGTCCATAGACTGCTCCATCAATGAACGGTATTTTTCTTCACTGGTCTTCAGTGCATTTTCCAGGCGATTTCGTTCTGTGGTATCCACGCCGAGAGATGTTATATCCGTGGCATATCCTTCTTTGTCCAGGTTCAAGATATTCGACCAGGTAATTATCCGCAGATCTCCATTTCTGGTCAAAATCGCGTTTTCATGCTTTGAGTACCTGTTATTGTGTTTACTGGACATGAGAGAGTTGAACACCTTTTTTATCTGTTTACGTATATCGGCTGGAATGAACATGTCGAACCAGCTTTGTCCCAGAACCTGCTCTTCATTCCAGCCTGTCAGGCCTAAAAAATATTTATTGGCAAATATGATTTTTCCTTGAGTGTCCAGGGAAAGACCGATCTGAGGGGTATTCTGCAAAACATTTCGCCATTTCTCCGATTCATTCAAAGCCTGCTCAGCCAGCTTGCGCTTGGTTATGTCCTTCACAAATACCTGATAGTAAACCTCTTCCCGGGCATGACTACGTACCAGCAAAGCATTCAGTGAACACCAGAACCTGGACCCATCCCGGCGCAGCATCATGCATTCAAAGTCCTCGACTTCACCGTGAAGCTCAAGCCTGCTTGTAAGTTCTTCACGATCCGCAGGCTTTGCATAAATCTGAGCGGCAATGTCGGTGATTGATTCTAAAAGCTCTTCGGGAGTTTCATAACCAAACATGCGGGCCATGGCAGGATTGGCCGTCAGGAAGCGTCCCTGGGGTGTGGAGGTGTAGATGGCCATAGGAGAGTTCAGAACCAGATTCTGATAAAAAATAGGATCTAATTTTTCCAACTGGACGTTAACCTGAAACTCATTATGTTTATTAGTTTTATAATTATTATTCATGCCAATATAATCTGTGAGCTTCGTTTTCAGGATTGCAGTTCCCTCTTTTTCTGCTTGTTCGAGACAGCAATCTGAAGCGGATTTTGAGTCAATCATCTACTTAGTATATCATTACCGATCAAGGCATAAAGGGTATTTGAAAAAGATTTATTTTTTTTGAATTCTGTTTATTGCCGCAAGCTCCCGGTAGAAAATATCCATGTCAGCAGACATATAAGACATCAATTTTAAATTACAAGGTTTTTTGGATAAACTTAATATGCTTTAAGATTCAATATTAAAACCCAGAAAGAAATTGACAAAGAAATCTTTGCCCTGAAAATTATGCGTGGAGATTTTGAAAATATGAACAACAACTCAATTGAAGACATTTTAAAACGCATAAAAATATAATCAGCATTATCATTTGTCGTGTGACAGCCATCCAGATTTCAAAACCTCGGATTTATGCTGGACGGCTTTCTGGCAGGTTGCACCGGCTGACTGCCCCAGGGGCATATCTATCAGGTGGAGAATGGTAAGATGGAAACATGAAATGAACGGATTTTTGCAGTCATCATTTATCCGCCGAGATAGGCCTTGCGTACTTCCTGGTTTTTAAGAAGCTTATCCGCACTGTCCTCCAGAACAATTCTTCCAACTTCCATGACATAACCTCTATGGGCCAGTTTCAGGGCGGCCCGGGCGTTTTGTTCCACCAGCAGTACGGTCAGGCCCTCGGCATTGATTTCCTTAATTTTTTCAAAGATTGATTTGACCAGGATAGGCGCCAGGCCCAGACTGGGCTCGTCCAGCAATAGAAGCTTTGGATGGGCCATAAGCCCCCTGGCGATGGCCAGCATCTGCTGCTCACCCCCGGAGAGGGTGCCTGCAAGCTGGTCTTTGCGTTCCCTGAGCCTGGGAAAAAGTTCGAAATTCCACTCCAGTCTCCTGTTGATCCTGTCTTTGTCAGTAATGGTAAAAGCTCCCAGATCCAGGTTCTCCTGCACCGTCAAGGTGGAGAACACCCGTCTGCCCTCGGGTACCTGGGCAATCCCCTGAGCGACCACTTCATGGCCCTGCATTGTGGTGATATCCATGTCGTTATAAAAAATGGAACCCTTTACCGGATTGAGCAGGCCGCTTATGGTCATGAGGGTGGTGGATTTACCCGCGCCGTTCGCTCCGAGCATGGCCACGATCTCTCCCTCCCGGACATTGAGATTGATGCCGTGCAGGGCTTCCACATTACCGTAATTTACGAACAGATCCTTAACACTAAGCAGCATTTTTAATCCCTGCCTTCAGCTTCAAGAGCTTCATCCTCGTCTTCCTCAATTCCAAGATAAGCTTCTATTACCCTTTGATCCCTGGTGATTTCCTCAGGTTTGCCCTGGGCTATTCTGGCTCCGTGTTCCAGGACGATAATATCCTCGCAGATGCGCATAACCAGGTTCATGTCGTGCTCAATAAGCAGAACCGTCAAGCCTCTTTTCTGCATTTTTTCAATCAGCAGAACCAGCCGGTTGGTCTCATAATCATTCATGCCGCCGGCGGGTTCGTCCAGGATGATGATCTTGGGATTGCTGGCCAGGGCCCGGGCAATTTCCAGCAGCCTCTGGTTGCCGTATGACAGGTTCATGGCATTGATATCCATGTGCTGCTTCAGACCCACAAATTCCAGTTCTTTTAATGCGCGTGCCAGAGCCAAACGCTCCTCCCTGCGCTGAAAAGGAAGCCGCAGCATGGAGGAAAGGATGCCGGAGCGCATACGGCAATGACACCCGGCCATTACATTTTCGAGCACTGTCAGGTTCTTGAACAGTCTTATGGTCTGGAAAGTCCTGGCAATGCCCAGGCTGACTATTTTATGGGTTTTCAGACCTGTCAGGCTGCGGCCGTCGAATAATATATGTCCTTCATCGGGGATATAGTTACCTGTAATAAGGTTGAACACAGTTGTTTTACCGGCTCCGTTGGGACCGATGAGACCAACGATTTTGCCCTGCTCCACGTTGAATGAGACATCGTCCACTGCCAGCAGCCCACCGAATCTCTTGGTCAGGTTTTTGATGCTCAGAAGCGTCATAAGGTCTTTTCTCCTCCGGGTTGTATTTTATGCACCGGGTATTTTCTGGGCAGCGGGGGCAGAAAACCCTGAGGTCTGAACACCATCATGGCCACCATTGCTCCACCGAAGATCAGCATCCTGGCTCCGGCAAACTGCCTGAATATTTCCGGCAGCCCGATTATGAGAAAAGCTCCCAGTATTACTCCCCTGATGCTTCCGGAGCCCCCCAGGATTACAATGACGAACAAAATCACCGACTCCCAGAAATTAAATGAGGCTGGAGAAATCAGGGTCATTTTGGAAGCATAGATATTGCCAACCATACCGGCCCAGAAAGCTCCCAGAACAAAAGCTGTCAGTTTGAGATGGTCGACATTGACTCCGCTGCCCTCGGCAGCCACCTCGTCATTTTTGATGTAGTTCAGTGCCCTTACGTAGCGGGATTTTTCCAGGTTGTAAAAAAGAAGCACACTCAGGGCCAGAAAAGCCCAGATGTAGTAAAAAAACTGGTGAGGAGTACGGATATCGAAAAAGTAAAAGTCCGGACGGGATATCCCGAATATTCCGTTGGACCCCCCGGTAAGGCCGAAAATATCATTTACCAGGGCAATACGGACGATTTCTACAATGGCTATGGTGACTATGAGCAGGTAGTCTCCCCGCAGATGGATGATGGGTCTGGCCACAATATATGCAAAAATGGCTGCCGCCAGGCCGCTTACAGGCAGCAGCAGTACAATGGGAATGTCGTATGAAGTGTTTAATATGGCGGTTGCATAGGCCCCTACGGCAAAAAAGGCGGCGTGGCCCATATGAAAAAGACCGGTATATCCGACAATAAAATTCAGACTGAGAGCCAGAACTGCGTACAGGCCGATATTGTTGATGACGTTAATCCAGTAGGCATCCAGAAAAAAAGGGCAGGCTAGAATGAAAACGGTAAATGCCGCAACCTGAATAGTATTCTTATGCTTGAGCATGTTACTTCCTGACTTGCTTATGAATTCCCGGTTGTACTTTTCAGATCTTGTCCGCCACCCTTTCTCCAAGGATGCCTGTGGGACGGAAGATCAGAATCAGAATAAGCACGATGAAGGCTATGCCGTCCTTCCATGCCGTGGAGATATAAGCAGCTCCCAGGGCCTCGATAACCCCCAGCAGCAGTCCGCCGATCATGGCTCCCGGGATGTTGCCGATACCTCCCAGAACTGCGGCGATAAAGGCCTTGAGACCAAAAGCCCAGCCCATGGTAAAATTTATCTGACCGTAATACAGTCCAACCATGACTCCGGCTGCGCCTCCCAGGGCCGGTCCAATGAGAAATACCAGAGAGATGATCCTGTTGACATTGATGCCCATGAGCCTTGAGGCCCCATGATCAATGGCTACAGCCCGGATGGCGGTACCTGTTTTGGTTTTCTGGACGAAATAGTAAAGGATGCCCATGAGAATCAGCGAAACCAGGAGCACCAGGATACGCATCAAAGGCACATCCAGGCCCAGGATGTTCAGAGTGATGCGCGGCAGAATATCATCAGGGTACACCCTGAACCTTGGCCCCCAGATAAGCATCACCAGGTTGGAGAGAAAAATTGAAGCACCCAGAGCAGAAACCACGGCAGAAAGCCTGTCAGCCTGGCGGACCGGGCGATAAGCCACTCTCTCGAGCATGACTCCGACCACTCCCACCATGCACATGATTATCATCAGGAGCAGTATAACCCCCAGAAAAGGTCCAAGATAGGCAGTGACTGCAACACTGGTGAGAACGGTAAGTCCCAGATAAGCACCAATGGTGAACAGGTCGCCATGGGCAAAGTTGATCAGTCGCATCACCCCGTAGACCATGGTGTATCCCAGGGCAATCAGCGCGTAGATTCCCCCGACAGCCAGGCCGTTGATGAGCTGTTCGAAAAAAAATTGCATTATTCTATCCCTGGGTTAGATTTTAAGTATCTGCTGA
>SLAE01000182.1 GCA_007127015.1 Desulfonatronospira sp.
CTGTCTTTCTGCTTGGATGCGACTTGGTTCTGGACGCCAGAGAATACGGCGCCAGACCTGCCCTTGTTCCGTCTTTTACAGACAGCGAAGGCAATGTTATCTTCAGGGCTTCGGTGCTGGGGGACGGACCGTGGTCCAAAAAGAGTCCTGTCCGATATTTGCGTGCCGGCGATGAGCAGGTCTTCGAATCTGAAAGGGACAGAATAGTTTTTAAACCTCGGGGAATAAGCGGACGTCAAGGCAGTGATTTCGTACTTTCCGAGGGCGATATTATATTGTTGAAGGAAATTCTGGATCATTTTTCAGCTGACTGCCAAGTAAATATCATAATGAGATAAAGCAGGCATTATATGTCTTACCCGGTTTTATTTTTTTTGCTTATTCTTTCATTTGTCGCGTCTCCTGTCTGGGCATGGCAACAGGTTAAAGTAGAAATGCCCCTTGAAGATGATTCTTCTTTCAGGCAGATGGAGCGGAAAGTCTTGAGAAAAGGCTTTAACCTTGCAGTTATCCAGGAAGCTTCCAGAATAGTTCCCGGGGAGCTTGATCAAGTAAGGAGTGATATTCTGTCCGAACACCTGTTCCGGCAGATAGATGACTACATCCTCGGCTACCGGATTTTTGCCCGACAGGAACTGGAAGATTCCATGGCCATGGAAATGGAGGTCAATGTTGATTCGGGCGCCTTAAGAGCGGAGCTGCAAAATCTGGGTGTCTATTATACAAGCGCCGGTTTCTGGAGCTATGATCTGGGCACAAGGGGTGCCGGTCCGGAGGATTTTCAGCTTCTGCAGCGCCTGCAGCTGGTCACCGGGGTCAAAGTCGATGCTGATGCGGAGACATCTGTAGAGCTGCAAAGAATTGCAGGTGGGCAATGGAGCGGAATCATCAGGCATAAAAATCTTTATCACCAGATAACAGGCGGTGATTTATCCGATGTCTGGTTCGGCCTTTGGTCCTATTTTTTTTCGCAGCAGGAAGTAGTAACCGCCTTGACACAGGAATTGACGCTGGTCACCAGAGGGTGGACTACAACTGAAGCTGTCAAAATATTCAACGAAAGACTCATTTCCTGGGAAAAAGAAGTGGAATCGGGCAGAATTCTTTATGTACACAACAATGTTCCTGATTTGCGGGCTGCATGGTCGTTGACAAGCTTTAATGCAGATTATCTTGAAAAAAGGCTGGAACGGTACCTGCCTGGGAGGGGGGTATATTTCAACATTTATGACACTAATAAAAGGACCAGGTAATAATTGCGCGCGCACAAAGCCGTGGTTCAGCACGATTCCAACTGGACGCTTCCAAATATACTGACAATAATCAGGATTTTAATGGTGCCGGCTTTTGTAGGCGCGTTCGTTCTGGAAGCCTACTTCCTGGCCCTGCTGTTTTTTATACTTGCCGGAGTAACCGATGGTCTGGATGGCTTTCTTGCCCGGGCACTCAAGCAGAGATCAAGGCTTGGAGCCCTTATTGATCCTCTGGCGGATAAGTTTCTGATATTAAGCGCTTTTATATGTCTGGGAGTTCTGGGCTGGGTCCCTTTGTGGCTGTTAATTCTGGTCATAGGCAGGGACCTGATGATCGTATCCGGCTTCTTGACTTTGCGCCTTTCAGGAATCGACGTCCAGAACAGGATACAGGCGACTCCGGACAGCAAGCTGAATACTTTGGCGCAAATTCTCCTGGTGCTTACAATCATGTCCGCTCATGTATTTGAAGCGAACCTGCTGCAGATCTCAGGGGAGGTACTGATTTACCTGAGCGGGGGGCTTGCGCTCTTTTCGGGGGGACATTATGTTCTGCTTGGCTTTTTTCTCCTGCGTGATTCAAAAAGAGAGAAAGGAGCAGGCTGAGCTTTAAATTTTATACGCTATCAACCTTGATCATGAACGGTCAAATCGAGACCGGTTGCATAAAGGGTTTTGTTAAATAACTGCCCGCCTTTATTCCTGCTTTTGCTCTTCTTCTTTTTTGCTTTTGTCTTTATCAGCCGGACTTACGTCGATTTCCTCAGGTTCGGTTGTGGCCTTCTTGAAGTTTTTGATTGCTTTGCCCATGCCGGCTCCGATCTCCGGAAGCTTGTTGGCTCCAAAGATGACGAGGACAATGACCATGATGATTAACAGTTCTGTCATACCGATTCCAAACATATTTATTTCCTCCACGTTTAACTTGTTTAAAGCTATACACCTCTGCGTCTGAACGGTCAAGGTTCACCTGTGCTTTCGATCAAAACATGCTTGAATTTTTGCTTCCCGCCAGATAGAAATAAGGGCTGCCCGGATGTCCTTGAACAGCAGATAATGTGCCGGGCTGGATTTTGGATACAAATTTACCTGATTTGAAAAATTTTTTAAAGAGGAACGATTATGGAAAGAGTTCTTTTTCTTGGTTTTGGATATTCTGTGTACAAGTCTGTCCAGCTGGCAAGGGAGCTGAAACCAAACGCGGACATATTGTGGATAACTGAATACAGCGATCTCAAGTATCCCCTTGAAATAGTGGAAAACCTTCTGTCTCTTGGGCACAGCCTTAAAGAATGGTCCAGAAGCAGAGCTAAAATCAAGACGGATTTCGAGAGGAGGCTTTCCGCAATTAATCTGGTTCCGACCAAAGTCAAAAAGATTGTCTTTGATCCAGCAGCCGGAGAATTCAGTTTTTTGTCTAATCAGGGTCAAATGACGTATTCCTTTGACCAGGCATTTATTTTTCCTGAACCGGTTTATGAGATTCCGGAATATGCACCGGAAGGTGCCTGTATATGGCCCCAAAGCAGTTGTGTGGAACACTTGATTAAGGATGATATGCTTGAGGGAGAGATATTGGCAGTTGGAAACGACCTTTCCATGGTTCAGTCCCTGACCTGTTCCGGAAAAAGTTTTGTCTGGGTAAGATCCGGCAGTTTTTTTAATGAACAGGTTGAGTTTTACCTTGAACGTTATTTGACGGCCTCAGGAGTAAGCATTGAAAAGACTGAAGATCTACAGAAACATGTACAAAG
>SLAE01000161.1 GCA_007127015.1 Desulfonatronospira sp.
CTGCATAAGCACTGTTTTGCGGCTGAGGAAATTACCGTCCATGTCCACATCCCCGGCATATACTTCCACCTGGATATCCTCGGTGGTCAACCCGTTGATATATACTTCAGCCCGGATTCTGATCTTGTCCCCGGCATAAAGTTCATCCACAGTGCTTGCCTGGACATTGCGGATCTGAACGCTGTCCCACTTGGTCATCAGGTCCATTCTCCAGGCAGCCAGAGATTTGGCCTGTTCAAAGCCTTTCTTTTCCAGGGCGATGAAATTCTTGTAGGCAGGCAGATACGCAGTCTGAACGTAATCTTCGACCATCCGGTGCGAACTGAATACCGGAGCCAGTTCTTTAAGACCGTTTTTCATCTTGCGCACCCATTCAGTTGGCAGGCCTCCGTGTCTTCGATCATAAAAAGTAGGTACGATCTCCTTTTCCAGGATATTGTACAGATAATGGCTTTCCACCAGATCCTGATATTCCTGATCCGCGTAATCCTCCCCGAAACCGATGGCCCAGCCGAAGCGGTTGGATGGATGATAGGCCTCATCCCACCAGCCGTCCAGGGTGCTGAAATTGAGCACTCC
This sequence comes from Desulfonatronospira sp., assembly GCA_007127015.1. GTDB lineage: Bacteria > Desulfobacterota > Desulfovibrionia > Desulfovibrionales > Desulfonatronovibrionaceae > Desulfonatronospira. The sequence goes on from SLAE01000161.1 coordinate 580, forward strand.
GTTGGCCACAGCTTTCATTCCGCTGGTGCCGCAGGCTTCCAGAGGACGCTTGGGATTGTTCAGCCACACGTCGCAGCCCTGAAGCATATAGCCGGCTATCTCCATGTCATAATCCTCGATGAACACCAGGCGGTGACCGAGATCTTCTTCCTTGGCATACTGAAAAATCTGCTGAATGATTTTTTTGCCTTCCACATCACGGGGATGAGCTTTACCGGCAAAGATGAACTGCACCGGATACTTATCATGGTTGACGATTTCAAGGAGCCTTTTAACGTCGGTCAACAAAAGATTGGCCCTTTTATAAGTAGCGAATCTGCGGGCAAAGCCGATAGTCAGCGTCCCTGGATCCAGCACTTCTTCGGCCAGCTGAAGTTCTTGTCGCCGGCCACCTCTGGCCACGGTCTGTTCCTTCAGCCTGTAGCGCACATAATCTACAAGACGTTCGCGCAGACGCTCATGCGTTCTCCAGAGCTCGGAATCAGGAATTGCCTGCGACTGGTTCCATACTCTTTGACAGTCCGGATCTTCACGCCAGTCCGATCCGAGGTAGCGGTCAAAAAGATAGGACATGTCCGGTGCTATCCATGTCGGAATATGGATGCCGTTGGTTATTGCTCCAATGGGTACGTCATCCACAGGATACTGCGGCCACACTCTTTTCCACATGTTCCTGGAGACCTTGCCGTGCAGCTTGCTGACACCGTTGTTGAACCTGGACAGTCGCAGCGCCAGAACGGTCATGCAGAAATGTTCCTGATCATCCCTTGGGTCTTCCCTGCCCAAAGCCATGAACACCTTAAAGGCCAGTCCAAGCTCCTGGGCATAAGATTCAAAATACTTCTGCATCAAATCAGGAGCAAAACGGTCATTGCCCGCAGGAACAGGCGTATGAGTGGTAAACACGCTGCTTGAAGCAACGAGTTCCATGGCAGCCTCAAATGACATGCTGTGGTTCTGCATGAAGAGCTTGATTCTCTCCAGTCCTGCAAAGGCTGAGTGACCCTCGTTCATGTGAATCACCCGGGGATTTAACCCCATCGCGTGCATGGCTCTCAGCCCCCCGATTCCCAGAACAATTTCCTGTCTTATCCGCATCTCCCAGTCGCCCCCATACAGCTGGGCTGTAATTTCCCGGTCCTGTGGAGCATTCTGGGGGATGTTGGTGTCCAGAAGATAAAGGCTCAGCCGACCGACATCGGCTTTCCAGATCTGAATATGAACATCCCTGTTCAGGAGAGTAACTTTGACGGTAAGAGGGTTACCCTTTTTATCCTTGATCAGAGCAAGGGGCATCTGTTCGAAGTCATTGATCGGATATCTTTCCTGCTGCCACCCGTCATTGGTCAGATACTGACGGAAATAACCATTCTGGTAACATAGACCGATGCCTACCAGAGGCAGGTTTAAGTCGCTCGCCGATTTAAGGTGATCTCCAGCAAGTATGCCCAGTCCTCCGGAATAAACCGGCAGGGACAGACTTATCCCGTACTCGGCGCTGAAATAAGCCACTACCGTCTCTCCTCCATGACCATCAAGCTCGAAATAAGACTTGGTGGAGGACTTGTAACTGTCCAGGCTGTGTTTGATCTGGTTCAGACGATCAAGGAAAAATTCATCTTCTGCAAGCTCTTCCAGGGTTTCCTGGGAAAGCTGATTTAAAAATTTGACCGGATTTTTACCGCTTTCATGCCAGAGCGAGTGGTCTATTCTGCTGAAAAGCTCGCTTATTTCGTGCTTCCATGAAAACCAGAAGTTATATGCCAAATCCCATAAAGGGGTAAGTTGTTCAGGAAGTCTGGCAATAACATTGTAAACTTTTAAAGCATTCATAAATTTTCGCTCCTTCCAGGCTATTTTGATATACTTCTGCCACTCATGCTCCGAAAATGCAAGATTCAATTATTCCTTGCAGGATGAAAGCGCGGTGGGTATGTTTGATCGAACCTCATCTGCAAGGACCACTACATGGCCAACAGTATAAGTGTAAAGATCAAAATCCTGGATAATGCATGCTCCGGAGCAACCAATATACAGTACGCCACAAGCGGCTCCGCGGGAATAGACCTTCTGGCAAGCTGTCTCGAGAGTTCCGTAGTTATTTTGCCGGGAGAAAGATTTCCTTTTGCTACGGGAGTAGCCATGGAAATCATCGAACCCGGCATAGCCGGTTTCGTGTTCTCCCGAAGCGGCCTGGGCACCAGGCAGGGTCTTGTGGTCAGCCAGGGCGTGGGTGTGATTGATCCTGATTACAGGGGAGAGATAATAGTTTCTTTACTGAACAATTCACAGGAAGAAAGAATGGTATACAGGGGACAGCGCATAGCTCAGCTGATTTTCATGCCCTGGTTTCGAGCGGATCTGAAAATAGTCCCGGAACTTTCTTCAACAGTCAGAGGCGACGGAGGCTTCGGACACACCGGTTTTTAGTCTCGAGCCCCTGACCTTCAGATGCAAGCCGCGCATGGTAAAGATATTATTATCTTATTTCCTGACTGATTTTGCGAATTCAACCTGTTTCCTGAACGGATTTACTTGACAATAAAGGATGAAATGCATGGATCTAGCTTCCATTGAATCAAAGACCCAAAAATTCCTGTGCCCCACATACACCCGCTACCCTCTTGCCGTTCAAAGCGCCAGGGGATGCAGGCTTTATGATTTTGAAGGCAGGGAATATATCGATCTTCTGGCAGGCATCTCTGTATGTAACCTGGGACACAGCCATCCGGAAATTGTAGACTGCATTAAAAGACAGGCTGAAAAGCTCATTCACGTAAGCAACCTGTTCTACCAGGAGGAGCAGGTTCTTCTTGCTGAAAAGCTGCTCAAAACATGCGGCCTGGAAAGAACCTTTTTCTGCAATTCAGGCGCTGAAGCCAATGAGGCGGCCATTAAGCTGACCCGCCGCTATATGAACAAGGTGCGAAAGGAAAACCGGTTCGAATTGATCACTTTTTCCGGCTCTTTTCACGGCCGGACTCTGGCCACATTGAGCGCGACCGGACAGGAAAGGATCAAGCAAGGTTTCGAGCCCCTGCCTCACGGCTTTAAGAATGTGCCCTTCAATGACGTTCTGGCTCTGGAAGATGCCGTAAATGAACATACCGCGGCTATTATGATCGAATGTATCCAGGGTGAAGGCGGAATCAGAACCATTGCTCCTGAACTTGCCTCAACAATCACAAAACTCCAGGAGGAAAGAAAACTTCTTCTGATTGTTGATGAAATTCAGACAGGTCTTGGACGGACAGGAACATTCTGGGCTCATGAACAGTTTGGACTCGAACCGGATATGATTACTTCATCCAAGGCCCTGGCCGCGGGACTGCCAATGGGAGCTCTGCTGGCCAGCGATGAGCTTGCCCATGCTTTTGGTCCGGGCAGCCATGGAACCACCTTTGGAGGCGGAGCCCTGGTTTCTGCCACCGGGTTGAAGGCGCTGGAAATAATTGAACGCGACAATCTGGTCAGGCAAAGCTTTGAAACAGGCATCTGGGCCGGAAATCTTTTTGAGGAGCTGGCAGTCAAGTATCCCGGCCACATCCTCGAGGTCAGGGGCAGTGGGCTGATGATCGGCATTGAACTTGCCTTTCCCGGCCAGGAAGTCTGGAAATCCCTGCTCGAACAGGGTTTCGTCCTCAACCTCACTCAGGATACGGTGCTGAGACTTCTGCCGCCTTTAATCATATCCAGGCAGGACATTCAGGCATTTGCTCAGGCTCTTGATACTACTTTATCCAGAATCAATATTACTGCCTGAATCCATAATCCATCCATAATCCCGAAATAATATGTATAAACTGAAAATCGAACTGGACGGCAATGATTTTGCGGCCATTGAACCGCTGCTCTATGAGCTCATAACCTGGGGTTGGGAGGAAGAGGAGGACAATAGTTCAAAAATCTTAACTTTTTTCTTCGATCTGGAGCAGAAGGGTCAGGATTTCAGAAACCTGATAGTTGAACAATGCCCTTACGCCATTATCATTGAAGAAACCATCTCTGATCCTTCAAACTGGGAAAATGCCTGGAGGGAATTCTTCACACCGATCGACATAGAGGGGCGTTTTCTCGTCCTGCCGGACTGGCTGTCCAGCGATGACAGGGACAGGATCCCTATCATCATAACTCCCAAAATGGCTTTCGGCACCGGGCATCATGCGACTACGCATCTTTGTCTTCTGGCTTTATCCAGACTGTATGATCAGGGTCTGCCGGGACCAAGAGCCGTATTTCTTGATCTGGGCACTGGATCAGGCATTTTGGGAATAGCCTGCTCCAGGCTGGGCATGACCGGGCTTGGCCTGGACATTGATCCTGTGGCTGTCGAAAATGCCCGTGACAACATAAAAAACAATGAAGTACAGGAAAAGTTTGAAGTCCTTGAAGGTGATCTCAATACGCTTGAACCGGATTCAAAATTCAACCTGATTCTGGGCAACATCCTTTCTTCAACCTTACAGCGGCTGGCCCCGGATATTGTCAAGCTTCTGGATTCCCCCGGGGTGCTTATACTCTCGGGAATACTGACTGAACAGGCTGACGCGGTCGCCCTCAGATACCGGCAGCTCGGTCTGGGAGAGCCCCTGACGCTCAAACGAGAGGAATGGTCAGCCCTTATCTGGGTAAAGGACGCAGTCATACATGAACCGGAAAGACTTGTTGCTTAGCTGGTACGAAACCCTGTATGCATCTCTGGGCCCCAGCGGCTGGTGGCCCGGTGAATCCGCTTTCGAGATAGCTGTGGGGGCCATACTGACCCAGAATACCAATTGGACAAACGCCGGCAAGGCCATCACGCAGCTCAGGCTGCATAATCTTCTTCAACCTGAAAAGATGGACCAGCTTAGCAGCGAGGAACTAGCCCTGTTCATAAGACCTGCCGGCTATTTTCGGGTCAAGGCCGCGAGACTGAAGAATTTGCTTTTTTTTCTTAATGCAGAGTGCAATTATGATTTAAGTATTTTGAAAAAAATGGATACAAGTCGACTCAGGCTTAAGCTTCTGGAAATCAAGGGAATCGGTCCCGAAACAGCGGACAGCATCCTGCTCTACGCCCTGGACAAGCCCAGTTTTGTAGTCGATGCCTATACGAAAAGAATTTTGAACCGCCACGCTCTTGTCCATGAGGATATTCACTACCATGAACTCAGGGATTTTTTCATGGATCATCTGCCTGAAGACGCAACCCTTTACAATGAATACCACGCTCTCCTGGTGCGCGCAGGCAAAACGTGGTGCGCCAAGAAAAACCCCCATTGCGTTAAGTGTCCTTTACAGTTATATTTATGAGTATTAAACACCCTGCATCGATTTCAGCTGTCGATACCTTTTGAGGAAACATCCTGTGCCAAAAGCTGCGGCCTTTGCGTTAAAAAAGCTATTTTTTTTGCTTATTTTACTGACAGCCTTCCTGCTGTCCTCGGAAATGACGAATAAGTCACAACATGTCCATGCTTCCGGACACCAGGACATTGAAGCGGAAATTGAAGCCAGGCAGGAACAGATAAGCAGGCATAAAATAGCTTTGGAGCGTCTCAGTTCCCAGGAAAGAGAGCTCTATTCCCAACTGGCTGAAACTGAAGACAGATTGGATGAAGTATCTGAGAAGCTGAGCGAGCAGGAGCAGCAGCTTATTGAAATAACGGAAAGAGAAGCCGTTATCTATGCCCGGTATCAGCAGCTCATACTGGAAAGGGAAAATACGCGCGAACAGCTGGCGGAACTTCTTCGGGACATGTGGCCGATTTACGTTGAAAGCAGGTCCCAGACACTTGCCGATATTGGTGAATGGGCTCAGCTTGACCGGCGCAGAACCTGGCTGCAGGCCATCCATACGGAAGTGAACAAAACCCTGGTCCTGCTGCATGAACAGACCCTGGAGATCAGTTCAAGCCTGAATGAGCTGCAGATCGTCAGAAATGAATTCGAAGCCGGTCTGGAGGAGGTAAACATCCTCAAGGACCAGTTGCTGGACAAAAAGCTGACTTTTTTCAGAGGCCTGCAGGAGGTCAGGGCTCAGAAGCTGGCCGAACAGGAAATGATTGAAGAAACCATGGAGGTCATTGAATCTCTTGGTTATCAGCTTCAAATAACCGCTGAACAGGATTTTGACAGTCTCAAGGGCTATCTTCCCTGGCCCGCCCTGGGAGAAATCGCATTATCCTATAACTCGAGCGGCAATCCTCCGCACAACGGCATAAGCATCTCCCTGCCGGAAAACTCACCAGTCCGGGCCATTTCCTGGGGCAAGGTGGTGCACAATGCGACGTTGCGCGGATTCGGCAGAGTGGTAATAATTTTTCATGGAGAGGGCTATTATTCATTGTATGCCTATCTTGCGGACAGCGAACTGTCCATCGGCCAGAATGTGGAACAGGGAGAAACTATAGGCATAGCCGGCTATTATCCTCAAATAAAGTCACATGGAATTTATTTTGAATTGCGTTTTGAGCAAAAAGCAATTAATCCTATTAACTGGTTGGTAAAATCCTGAGACCGTTGATTTTCCAACCGATTGAAAGCAAACAATGTTTTGCATTCTGAAAGATTCAAATAAAGCGGAGGCTGTAATGCGTATAAATCATCTGATCGCAACCATTGCGATTCTATTTTTGCTGACCATTGTTCCCTGGACAGGACAGGCCAGGGACGACCAGCTGGACAGCCTGAAAATGTTCAGTGAGGTTCTGCATTTGATTGAAGATAATTATGTTCATGAAAAAGAACGGGATTATCTTATCAAGGGGGCAATCCAGGGAATGCTTCAAAAACTCGACCCCCATTCTTCTTACGTTGACCTGGAACAGCTGCAGATGATGCAGGAAGACTTTACCGGCAAATTCGGCGGCATAGGCATCCAGATCGGAGTACAGGACAACAGGCTTGTGGTTATTTCTCCTATCGAAGACACTCCGGCTCATGAAGCAGGCCTTGAGCCCGGCGATCTGATAATGGAAATAAACGGCGAATCAACCCAGGGCATGGCTCTTATGGATGCGGTGAGCATGATCAGGGGACCAAAAGGGGAAGCAGTTGAATTGACCATACTTTCAGAGGGAGAACAAAACCCGCGCAAGGTTGAAATTGTCCGCGATGAGATTCCTGTGCATTCTGTAAGACTTCAGGAATTGGAACCCGGTTTAATCCACTTGCGCATCACTGATTTCAAGACCACTACCACCAACGAAATCAAGGAAAAAATCCAGGAATACACAGCTGAACAGGAAATTCACGGCATAGTTCTTGACCTGCGTAACAATCCAGGTGGCTTGCTTGACCAGGCAGTATCAGTATCCGACCTTTTTCTGGAGGAAGGCCTTATCGTTTATACTCAAGGGCGGGAGGAAGCCCAGAGAAAGGATTACAGGGCCAGAAGGAGGGCACAGGATGTTCATTCTCCGATTGTCGTCCTGATTAATGCAGGCTCGGCCTCGGGTTCGGAAATTGTGGCCGGAGCCCTGCAGGATCAGAACAGAGCATTGCTTCTGGGTGAACCCACATTCGGCAAAGGTTCAGTACAAAGCATCATCCCTCTGACCGACGGCTCGGCCATCAAGCTGACCATAGCCCTTTACTACACTCCGGAAGGACGTTCCATTCAGGCTGAAGGCATAAAGCCGTACATCAATGTCCCTCTGCAGCGGATAAAAAAAGATGAAAACGATGAACATCCGCAATTGAGGGAATCCCTGCTGCAGATGCATATTGAACGGCCTGAAAGCCTGGAAAACGAAAAAAGCGAACAGGATCAAGAGATAAAAGAACTCCTGGCTGAGGACAATCAGCTGCGCATGGCTCTGGAGATTCTGCGCTCCATGCCCAGGATTCAGGAATTGCGCTAGCATACTAGAGACCATGTCTCCTCCCAGAAAAAAGTCCAGAAGAAGAAAAAAAACTCCCGTTAAAGCCCCTGATAAAAGCTGGATACACCTGCTTTTTTGGGGGGCTGCAACGGGCATAACCCTTGTTGCTCTGGTGGGTATACTCATATTGCCCCGAAAAGAGCCTCCTCAAGTTCCCGAAGTTTCTTCGGCACCGGTTTCCGGGGAAGCTGCCAAGCCTGTTTCACGACTGGTCAGTATTGAGCCGAAAAGTGAAGAGTTTCTTTATAGAGAAAGAACAGACTCGAAATTCCAGCTAAGGACCTGGGAAGTAGACATGGCCATCCTGAATGTCCTTGAACGGATGGAAATGGGTAAAGACAATATTGTGCACACCAGGCTCGAAAACCGCTTCTTTTACGGCACTTCTTATCACTTTCAGGACATGAAGATTTTTACCAATGCCCGGCAGCAGGAGTTCATCAGATCCCTGCGTCAGGTTCTTTACAGATTCGTGGACAACGCCCTGCTGAAAAAAGAAATTGGTGATCATAAATGGTCAGTCAGCATAAACGGACATATCACCCATATTCTGCGCCTGGATATTGACCCATGGGTCAGAGAACCCGGCACTGGAAAACTGGTCATAATCATCGATGATCTTGGTGAAAGCCTGGAATTTGCCAACCGGCTTTCCGAACTTGATTTTCCGGTCACTTTTTCCATACTGCCCTATCTTCAGGAAACAAAAAAAGTTGCTGATTTCGCCTGGAAGAATGGTTATGAGGTCATGCTGCACATGCCGATGGAGCCTCTGGACTATCATCGTGGTGTAAATCCAGGCCCCGGAGCCATGTATGTGGATATGCGTGCGGAAGAGATTGAACATCTGCTGGCACACAGCCTGAAGCAGATTCCCATGGCTGTTGGGGTAAACAACCATATGGGCTCCAGGTTCACACAGGATTATGATAAAATGAAGGTGGTCTTTGAAGAGTTGCGCAAAAGGGACATGTTTTTTCTGGACAGTGTCACTACTCCCAAAAGCGTGGCCCCTGCCCTGGCAGAAGAGATGGGCCTCGATTTTATGCAGAGAAATGTCTTTCTGGATAATGTGCGGCATAAAGAGGCCATTATCTACCAGCTGAAAAAAGCGGAAAACCTGGCTCTCAGATACGGCCATGCCGTGGCCATAGGACATCCGTATCCTGAAACCCTGCAGGCTCTTAAAACGTGGAGCGAGAACAGAAGTCCAAAGGTGCACTTTGCCCGGATTGACGACCTGTTGCTGGATCAGAAGATTAGAATTCTCTCAGAAGGAAAAGACAGGGAAACTGCTTTGGCCAATTAGATTTGAAGTTGCGAAAGCAGATGACTTGTATGCAGCAATCAGTAATCGGCTTTAAGAAAAGAGATGGAAAAAATAAAAAGCATAAAGATGATCATGCTGAAATTATCACATCATTTTTAACTCGTTTTTCCATATATTAACGCCCTTGGGTTTAATAATTTTCTGAAACAAATGAAAAATTCAAGCAAGCAGGAGGGAAAATGACACAAAGAACTTTGTCCATCATCAAGCCGGATGCTGTTGCCAGAAATCTTGAAGGAGCCATTCTGAAAATGATACAGGAAGCCGGCCTGAAAATAATTGCCATTAAAATGGTGCACCTGAGTCTGGAAGAAGCACGCGGATTTTATGCAGTGCATCAGCAGAGGCCTTTTTTCGACAGTCTGACCGGATATATGTCTTCCGGACCTGTTGTGGTCAGCGTTCTGGAGGGTGAAGGGGCTATCGACAAATACAGGAAAATTATGGGCGCAACCAACCCTGAAAACGCGGAACAAGGAACAATTCGAAAAGCTTATGCCTTGGATATCGAAAAGAACTCAGTGCATGGATCAGACGCGCCTGAAACCGCTGAAACGGAAGTAGCCTATTTCTTCAGCCGGCTGGAAATGGTACGTTGATGAATGCGCGTATAGGACTCATTGGAACCGGGAATATGGGCGGGTCCATAATCCAGGGCCTGGCCGGCTGGAAAGGTCTGCAGGTGCATGGATATGATCCCGACCGGCAAAGAATGAAGATGCTGAAGGAGAGTTTCAATCTTTATCCCGAACCGGATGTCCGATCATTAACGGAAAATTGCGACTATATTCTGCTGGCGGTTAAACCGGCATTATTGCCTCAGGTGGTGTCAGAGATTGCACCCTCTCTTTCCGCTTCCAAATGCCTTATATCAGTGGCAGCCGGAGTCAGAATCATGGACATAAGCTACTGGAGCAGAAGTTCATGCCCTGTTGTCCGGGTAATGCCCAATACTCCGGCCCTGGTGGGACGAGGTGTGTTTGCCCTTTGTCTGGAACATGAGATGCTGACCGAGGAACAGGCAATTTTCATCCGCCGGCTGTTTGAAAGCCTTGGCCAGGTTCATGTTCTTCCGGAGAAGGATTTTGACGCATTTACCGCCCTGATCGGATCGGGTCCTGCTTATGTGTGCTATTTCATGGAAAGTATGGTGGATGCCGGGGTACTTATGGGACTGGACAGAAATATGACTACGGAAATGATCACCGAACTTTTCGCCGGCACATCGCAAATGGTCCATGAGGGCGGCATGCCCATAACAGGCCTCAAAGAAATGGTCTCCTCACCTGGAGGAACCACCATAAACGGGCTTCGAATCCTGGATAGACGCGCGGTCAAAGCCGCGATCATGGAGGCGGTGGAAAGAGCAGCTTCCCGCAGCAAAGAACTGGGCAAAGAACAGCTATAAAATTGGAGCCAGATGGTTTACCGGGCCGAAACCTCCTCCCAGAGGAAAGTTTTTCTCAAGAGCAAGCTGCAGATAGTCCCTGCCCGAGATCACCGCGTTAAGCATATCCATTTTACCCGCAAGATTGGCTGCAATGGCTGCGGAAAGGGTACATCCTGTGCCGTGC
>SLAE01000027.1 GCA_007127015.1 Desulfonatronospira sp.
CTTCATGAAGATTAAATCCTAAACGGGAAAAAAATAAATGACAAGACTGGCTGACCGGCTTATTCTCGGAAATTGATCACTCAATTATGCTAAAAGCGTGGAGCTGAACTCGATTTGATTCATGGCTAATTGAGAGACATCAAATGGTTTGATATGTATATTTTTTTGCCTGCCCACTGTTTGGCCCGGTTAAATGCAAGCATGAGCAGCAATAGATCTTTGCAGTCATTGATAAAGGTTTAGCGAATCTCCAATTATAGTCCCACAGTAGTCTAACCGAGAGATACAGTAAGTGATTTTTTTAAAGATAATTTGACATTTTTTCTATTGAGAGTTACCAAGCTTTACTTGGAAGATTTTCACAGATGCTTTTCAGGTTTGAAAAGAGGCGTTTCAGCACACAATGCCTGCCTGGATAACCTTGTCGAGTTGCATAAATCACATTTGTTAATACTCAAGAGGTATATCATCAGTGCAAGATATCTTCAACAGCCTGGAAAGCTTTTTAATTTGACCCATCTAACAGAATCATCTTCAAAAGAGGAGGATCATATGCAAAGCCCGTTTCCGGAGTTGCAACTTTTCATCACAGGCCCCACTTATGTACGGCCTGAGGTTCGCCAGGCAGGCATGTGGCCTGAGTTTGGACACCGGGATTCAGAAAATCGCAAGCGTTTTGAGCCGATCATGAAAAACCTGATGAACCTGGCCCAGGCCCCGGAAGATTACCAGGTCATCATCTTTAACGGCAGCGGCACCACTGCTATGGAGGCGTCCTTAAGATCTCTGGTTGCAGATGGTGAAACCGTACTCAATCTATCGGTAGGAGCTTTTGGAGATTTATACCACAAGCTGGCTGTGGTCAACGGAAAACAGGCGGTACAATTCAAGTTCGAACCCGGTACCTGCATTGATCTCAACAGACTGCAAAATGCCCTAAGCGAACACAAACCGGCTGTGGTCACTCTTACCCATAACGAGACCTCAACCGGGGTGGTCAATGACATTGAGGCGGCCTGTAAACTTATCCATGATGCAGGAGCTTTGGCACTTATCGACGGCATCAGTATTTTTGGCGGATCGCCCTCTGACATCAGCAAGACCCGCTGCGCGATGTACTCCACTTCGACCCAAAAAAGTTTAGGCCTTCCCGCGGGATTCGGAATAGCTTTTGTCAGCCCCGAGGCCATGGCCAAAGCTGAAAAGGTCACTAACAGGGGACTTATTTCCGACATATTATCACAGATTCCCAGAGCTTCAAAATTTCAGACGCTGACCACACCCAATTGCACTCTGGCCAATCAGATGTATGCCCAGCTTGAGTATATCGTCAATCAGGAAGGTATAGAAAAGCGCTTCTCAAGGCATCTGGAAATGAGAGACGAGGTGCATTCGTTTGTGGACGGTTTAAGCGGGTATGAACTTTTCGTGCCTGAAGGCAGTCGTTCGCCTACTTTGACCACTGTACGTGTTCCCGAAAGTATTACTGCGGCTAAACTTAAAGAGATCAAGGAAAAGATACGGGAAAGGGGCTATCTTTTTGATCCGGGTTATGGAAAATTAAACGACGCCCTTGAACAGATCGGGGCAAGACCGGTTTTTCGCATTGGACATATGGGCGATATTAACATGGATATGCTCAGCAACTATTTGAAAATTCTTAAAGAAATCTTGCCCGCATAAGGCATGACACTACTGGCTTCCTGTGGGAGCATTAGTTTCTGGTTTTCATACAAAAAAGGAGAGTATTGATTATGAGGATACTGGCCAATGACGGTTTAGTGGAAGAAGCAGTTGAATATCTGCGCCGCGAGGGTTTCAGCGTAGATACCGAGAAACGGGATCACGATGATCTTCTGGGTGATCTGCCGGACTTTGACGCCCTTCTGGTGCGCAGCGCCACTAAGGTTACCCGGGATCTCATAGAGGCAGCGACCACAAGAAAAGGCAAGCTGAAAATAATCGGGCGCGGTGGAGTAGGTACAGACAACATTGATCTGAAAGCAGCCAAAGAGCGTGGAGTAGTGGTTAAATTCGCTCCCCACGGAAATATCAACGCCACAGCCGAACACGTTATAGGGCTCATGTTCGCCATCGCACGCAAGGTTCCTTTTGCCCATCACACTCTAAAGTCCGGTGTATGGCACAAGGCCCGTTTCAAGGGGGTGGAGCTGCAGGGAAGGACGCTCGGCCTTATCGGCTGCGGCCGGATCGGACAGGCAGTGGCTGTCAAGGCCAAAAACCTGGGCATGAAAGTAGTTGGTTTTGACATGCAAAAATGGATGGATACAGATGTGGATTATCTTGATTCCATAGACCATGTGCTGGATGTAGCTGATTTTGTCAGCATCAATACCGGAGGAAAATCGTGTCTGATCAGGGGTCCGGAGCTTGAGCGCATGAAGAGCAGTGCTTTTCTCATCAATGCCTCCAGAGGAGTAAACGTCGAGGAAGACGCTCTTTATGACGCCCTGAAGAACGGAAGAATAGCCGGAGCAGCCATGGATGTCTATGAGAATGAACCGAAACGTGAAGGTGAGCCATTTACCAGCAAACTTGCAGAGCTGGACAATGTTGTACTCAGCGCGCACCTGGGCGCCTCAACTGCCAATGCGTCACGCAAAACAGGCATGGAGATTTCCAAGGTTGTCTGCAAATATCTTAAATACGGAGATTTCTGTCAGTCGGTCAATGTCGGGCCTACTGTGGTTGATGAAGGCATCGACCTGTATACGATTTTCATCACTCATGTGGACAGGCCGGGTATGTTCGGCAAGTTTGGAACCGCCTTTGGAGAGATGGGAGTTAATATTCAGGAAAACAATTCCCGACGTCTGGACGGCTATGCCCAGACTATATATACCATCCAGGAAAAACCGACTCAGGAAATGCAGGATCAGTTGCTGACCATAGAAGGGGTGCACCGGGTGGTGTATTGATTATTCATCCTGCCTGACTATCATTAAAGGCCGTGAATGTTTCAGTTCACGGCCTTTTTTATCTGGTTTTGTAAAGAATCACCCCGGTAAAGATGAGGGCAACAGGCAGTGCTATGATAATGCCTCCCAGCAGTCCGCCGACAATGCAAAGAATCAGTCCGCTCTTGGCATGCCGGTGCATTCCGTAGACGCTTCCGACAAGATAAGGGATCAGTCCGCAACCCAGACCAATTAAAAAACTGACAATTACGAAATAAATAATATGCGTATCGTTCATTAATATCAGCCTCCCGGGAGCAGATCATCAGTTTTTTGTAAGGCAGGCAGCCATGAACGAACTCTCTCAACCCGCCTTGATTATTCCGGTTATGATAAAAAGAGTAGCCGGCAGAAGGAGAAAAAAAGAGGGTACAGTCATAAGTAAAAACACGAGCCGTTCCGGAGCAAACAGGGCCAGGGCCAGCAGGGGAACCAGATTAACCCCTATTCCGAGCATGGTATAGTTATAAAATATTTTAATTTTTCCGGCTTTTAAATCCTGCTCCTCATCGTTAAGCTCACGCTCAGGCGCGGGCATGCTCAGCCATAAAAGCAGGTATATCAGAACCGGAGCCACGGATGCAGACAATCCTATGGCCGGGAGGAAACTCAACAAAACAAAGGCCAGAAAAAAAAGCACACGCAGAAGCGACTTATTAATTTTGAAGCGATGGGCAATTCCTGCCAGTACACCTCCCAACAGAGCTTCGTGTGTTCTTCTGTAAGTGCTTAGCATGTCTTTTTGTTTGGGCGGTTATTTAAATGGCTGGCAGGCAGCTTTACCAGACTGTCATCCTTAGACAACAGGTCTTCATGTCGAGGTGAACAAATACAGCCGATTGCGAGTTCATATGATTCATCCGCGCGGGAGGTTCGAATCAGCCGAATAGTTATACCAAGTCTAATGCATAGGCAAGCAGTTATTCGAGAAGAAAATGCTTGCTCACCTTTCGGGTAATCTTCCAGGTGCAGGACATGCCTTTTGGAAAAGTGACCAGATCCCCGGCCTTGATCATTACTATTTGACCGCCTTCACAAATCACCTGTACTTCGCCCTGGACTATGTAACATGTTTCCTGCTGATCATAATGCCAGGGAAACTCGGATTCTTTTTCACCCCACATAGGCCAGTTGCTCACCCTTAATTCTTCCAGCTCTTCCTGTGGCGGATTGCGTTTAATTTTAATCTCCTGCATGTTTGCTTCTCCTTAATCTTAGTTCATTCAATCCGAGGCATCAGGCACCATTTAATGTGCCAGCCCTGATCCTCTTTTTCCAGGCATATGATCGCCCCGTTTTGAAATTTGATCACACGTTTTTCCGGGTCTTCAGCCACCAGCAAATTTGCCAGCCGTTCAAGAAAAGGCAGATGACCAACCAGCATGATCCGGTCCTCGATTTTTTGAGCCCAGGGCAGCACATCGTCCAAAGGATTCAAGTTTTCACCGGTCTGAGTGCCTTGGGCAGGCCTAAGAAAATCAGCTATTATTTCAGCTGTCCGGGTCGATCTTTTCTTTCCACTGTGGATAATAACACTGGTTTGAACTTTATAAGCACCGGCTGTTTGAGCCATACGTCTAACTTCATCTTCACCTTCTGATGTGAGAGACTTCCTGGGGTCCTCTTCTTTTGGCTTGCTTTTCCCGTGCTGGACCAGATAGATCTGCATGCCTCACCTCTAAGCCATGTAATTATGTGAAATAACGTAAAGAATTTATTGGGTTTATAATTAAATATTAAGCACCAGCACCCAAGGCGCAAGAAGCATCGAGAGTCAATAATCTGATTTTGCAGGCTTGACTTTCAATCCTGCTTATGCATTGTTTTCAGAATGAAAAAAGAGTCGACTTCAATAATTACTGATAAATTCATCCTGGGTCCCATTCTTATTCAGGATACTTCAGATATTCTTCAAACAGCTTTCGTGCCTGAACACTCGGTCGATTTCATGCGGGCCATGTCCGGAGGCGAGCCGTTTATGGTCCATGATTACTTGTTTCTGGCCGGGGAGGACTGGCTGATGGCCATAGGTTATCCTCTACACGGAAAATTTGATGCCGGCAGTTTTGAACAGGCTCTAAACCAGACCCTCAGTCGGATAAGACCTGCCAGATGCTGGTCGGTCAGTCCAGAGCCTCTGCCGCACCTGTCGGATTGTGTCCTGGAAAGTGATCATTATTATCTTCTGCATTCAGATGTTCAGATCCATCCTCGGCTTCTTAGGCTGGCCGGGAAAGCTGCCGGATTTTTGCGGGTGGAAGCCGGGAGGGAATTTTCCTCTGAACACCGGCTCTTATGGAAAGAGTTTGCGAAGAGAAAAGAACTGCCGGAAAGGGTCTCTTCCATGTTCAGCAAGTCCAGGCATGTCGTTGCCGGAGCACATGATCTGACCTTGCTCAATGCCTGGGATGAAAAAGGCAGCCTGGCTGCCTGTCTGCTTTTGGATCTTGCCCCCCGCAGATTTGCCAGTTATCTGATTGGAGCTTATTCCCGCCGAAACTATATACCACATGCCACTGATCTGCTTTTCATGGAAATGCTGTCCATGTGCCGGAGACTGGGAAAGGAATTTATTCATCTGGGTCTGGGCGTGAATCCTGGAATCCTGCGCTTCAAGCTCAAGTGGGGTGCTGAAAGGGCATGGCCCTATAAGCTGGCCGCCTGGAAAAACAAGCAAGGTATAAGAAGAACTCCAGATCCTGCTGAGTCGCTTCCATTCATGGAAGACAAGTTAAAGTTTTTCATGAATCTGCCGGAACAGCGTAAACTGACCATGCTCTGGGAGCTGGAAAAAGACGGACGCATAAGCTGGATTGCAGGAGCATCTCATTTTTCGCGCTTCAGTTTCAGGCTGCACTTGAAAAGGATCCTCCATGAGGTTGATACCGTGCTTTGTGAAGGACCTCTGGACCAGGTGAATATGGATTTAATTGCCGAAGTGGGCAAGCATCCGGATCAGAATGCTCCTCGTCTTGCTTCTTTTTTGAGCAGCCAGGAAATCAGGGAGCTGGAGAAAACAGTTTGCGGCTTCGGGTTCTGGTCCAGATTCATCAGCCGGGACAGTCCTGCCCATGGAAACGTAAGGAATATTCTGAACAAAACCAGGCACTGGTATGCTTTTTTTGCGTTGTGGTCCCAGTTTTTAAGGCGGCAAGGATGGAAACAGTCCGTTGATCTGGAAGCCTGGAACACGTCCAAGGAGATGGGCAAATTTGTACTGGGCATGGAAACAATTCATGAACAGTTAAGAACAATGGAAAGCATCCCTTTGGACAGGGTGGTCAGGTTTATCAAAAATTGCAGAGAGTGGCGCAGCTTGAGCAGGCATTTTGAGCGTTATTATTTGAAAGGTGAACTGGAAAACATGTTCGGGACCAGTGCCGAGTTTCCATCCAGGACGGAAATGGTCATTGATCGCCGGGACGAGCTTTTTCTAAAGAGAATGATTCCTTTTTTGAACCAGGGCCGCTGTGCGGTATTTGTGGGCACCGCGCACATGCTCAACCTGAGAGGCATGTTGAAAAAAGCGGGATTCAGGGTCAGGAGAAGCAGATAAGGTACAATTGATCAAGGTCTAAATCGATGCAGCACTTCTTCGATTCCGCATGCCCGGCTCAGACAACAATCAACATAAGGGTCTGGGTTTTCTTCACCTATGAGCACGGTATACATGCCCAATTCTTTGGCGGTTTTAAGGTTGTCAGGGAGATCGTCGACCATGACACATTCACTGCCATTAAGCTTCAGGCTGTCTAAAACTTTAAGATAAGGCTCCTTATGCGGCTTAGGCCTGTAATCAGCAGTGCGTATGTCAAAAATATGTTCGAACTGTTCCTGAACTCCAAGAGTATCAAGCACCTTCAGGGCATGTTCCCTGGAGGCATTGGTGAATACAACCTTGCGCATCTGCAGAGAGCTTAAGGCCTGATTAAGCATCAAATCAGGCCTTAAGACCGGAATAAGATCGATATCATGGACGAAATGCAGAAAATCCTCAGGATCGGCCATATGGTGGAGTATAAGGCCCTGCAGTGTAGCGCCGTAAAGCTTCCAGTAGGAGCGGCGCAGTCTGTCCACATCATCTTCAGGTATTTCCAGTCTGTGTGCCATATAGGCGTTGATTCTGGCATCAATGAGCGGAAAAACACCCAGTTCGTCAGGATACAGGGTGTTATCCAGATCAAAAATTATGACTTTCATTTTTTGTTCAACAGTTGAGGTTTATCAACTTCAAATGATTAGTATATCCGGATTTTATTGTCCAGCTCCCAATTTATTTATTCACACGCTGGTTTTCTTTTCTGAAGAGGGCATTTGACCGCTTTTTCCTTTTGGATTAACTATAAACATTGTGAAGCTGCTCTACATATTAATGGCTATGGCCGCAGGAATAATGATGCCTGTGCAGGCGGGAATAAACGCACTTCTGGGCGCACAGGTCAAAAGCCCGATACTGGCTGCAACAGTTTCATTTGCCGTAGGCACAATGTTTCTGCTCCTTGTCTGTTTTTTCCTGCGCGTTTCCATGCCTGCTTTTTCCGAATGGGTCAGACTGCCTCTCTGGATGTTCGCCGGAGGGATTCTTGGGGCTTTTTTTGTGAGCACAACAATAATACTGGCCCCCAAACTTGGAGCGGTCACGCTGCTGGCTTCACTGATTACCGCGCAGATGACGGCGTCATTGTTTCTGGATCATTTCGGAATGATCGGCTATCCTGTGCAGGAGATCAATTTCTGGAGAATCATCGGCGTCTTGTTTCTGGTTGCCGGGGTTGTTCTGGTGCAGAAATTTTAGAATCTGAATCCTTACACAGGCTTTAAAATCCCGGCTTGCTTTCCACCTGCTTCAGTCTCGGGATGAATAGATATTTTAAAAGTAAGTGCGGCATGCTGGAGAATCAGGCTGCAAAAATAATTCACGGATTCGGGCAGAAGATAAAACAAGAGAAAAGAATTAATATTGTATTTTTACAGGAGGTTATATGAGCTTGGAAACGCAGGTTCGCGAAGTTGCACAAAAAGCCAGAGAAGCCGGAAGATTACTGGCCCGCGCTGATGCAGGGAAAAAGGATCAGGCTCTGAAGACTCTGGCTGATCATTTGATATACAATCAGGATGAGATATTGAAAGCTAATGCCCTTGATGTAGACAGGGCCTTGCAAAATGGACTCGATGACGCCCGGGTGGAGAGGCTCAAGCTGAATCCTGAGGCAGTCAAGTCCATGGCCGAAGCCTGTCTTGAGGTGGCAGCCATGGCTGATCCGGTTGGAGAAATTGAATCCATGCATAAAAGACCCAGCGGAATTACAGTCGGCAGGATGCGTATACCCTTAGGTGTGGTGGCCATAATCTATGAATCCAGACCCAATGTAACCGTTGATGCCGCAATTTTGTGTCTTAAAGCCGGCAACGCCGTAATTCTTCGCGGAGGATCAGAAGCTGCTCATTCCAACCAGATCCTGGCCGCGCTGGTTTCCAGGGCTCTGGCGGAAAACGGTCTTCCAGAGGCGGGTGTTTCAGGGCTTCCCACAGTGGAGCGGGAAGCAGTGCGCATAATGCTCAAGCAGGATGACTGCATCGATGTAGTCATCCCCAGAGGCGGGGAAGGTCTGATCAGAGCAGTCGTGCAGGAGGCTTCCATGCCAGTGCTTAAGCACTACAAGGGCGTATGTCATATCTATGTACATAAGGACGCCGACCTGAATCAGGCCCTGGAAATCGTGCATAATGCAAAAGTTCAGAGACCTGGAGTGTGCAACGCCCTGGAATGTCTTCTGGTGCACCGGGACATTGCCCCGGTTTTTCTGCCTGCACTAAAAGACAGATTGAGCCCGGACGGTGTGCGGTTCAAGGCCTGTGAACAATCCCTGCCTTTTCTGGGTGAAGCCGCGGAACCGGCGGTCCAGGAAGATTTCGGACATGAATTTTTGTCTTTAACTCTGGCGGTTAAGGTTGTGGACGGCCAGACCCAGGCTCAGACACATATTGAAAAGCATGGCTCAGGACACTCAGAGGCCATTTTGACCAGAGATTACTTACGTTCTCTGCGCTTTCTGCGCGAGGTGGATGCTTCGGCTGTAATGGTCAATGCTTCAACCAGATTCAACGACGGCGGTCAGTTCGGACTGGGCGCGGAAATCGGGATTTCCACCTCAAAACTGCACGCTTACGGTCCCATGGGTATCAAGGAGCTGACCAGCACAAAGTTCATTGTGCTCGGAGAAGGACATGTCCGGCAGTAAACCGGCAATTTCAACCATAATGTTTTTGCCGGTAATTTTTTTTGCATTTTCATTGCCAATTTTAAGACACGCGCAAGGTATGATCAGATAAGAACCATATGAACAGGGAGCAGGACAAGTTAAAGATCCGGGCTGAAGAACTTCGCCGGGAAATCAATTATCACAACTACCGCTACTACGTCCTGGACGATCCGGTAATAAGTGACGCGGAATTCGACAGCCTCATGGCTGAACTTAAAGCTCTGGAGCGGAAACACCCCTGGCTGGACCATCCGGCCTCGCCGACAAAGAAGGTGGGAGCCGAGCCCGCGGATGCTTTTTCCACCAGGAAGCATTCTCTGCCCATGTACAGCCTGGATAACAGCTTTTCTCTGCAGGAAATGCGGGATTTTGTACGAAGAATAAAAAAGAATATTCAAGGCATAGAACCGTCTTTCTGGGTGGAACCCAAGCTGGACGGACTTGCCGTGGAGCTGATTTACGAACAGGGAGTCTATGTAGCCGCCAGCACCAGAGGAGACGGATATACCGGCGAAGATGTAAGCGCTAATATCAAGACCGTAAGAAACCTGCCCCTTTCTTTGCTAGAAAAAGAAAATCAGCCGGAATACCTGGAGGTGCGCGGAGAAGTGGTCATTCCCAAGAAGGATTTCCTGCGCCTGAATGATCTAAAGTCCCAAAAGGGTGAAAAGGTCTTTGCCAATCCAAGAAATGCCGCTGCCGGTTCGGTTCGTCAGCTGGACCCAAAAATCACCGCGTTCAGGCCGCTGTATTTTTTTGCTTACGGTGTCGGGCTGAAGCGTTTTAAAGGCGATTATCAATGGAACTCACAGGAGGAGATTTCAACGGGTCTTAAAGATCTGGGCGTGCCCGTGGTTCAGAAAGGGCAAGTCTGCCGCAATGAACAGGAGATCGAGGCCTGCTATGAACAGCAGCTCAAGGAACGGGAGCAGAGTTCTTTTGAAATCGATGGACTGGTCCTCAAAGTCAATGAGCTTAAGCTGCAGGAGAAGCTTGGATTTACATCAAGAGCTCCAAGATGGGCTCTGGCTCTTAAATTTCCAGCCCTGCAGGGCAGGACCAGAATCAAGGGTATTCATATCCAGGTCGGGCGGACAGGGGTTTTGACCCCTGTGGCCATTCTGGAACCGGTGAAGATTGGCGGAGTTGTTGTTTCCAGAGCCAGTCTGCACAATGAAAAGGAGATCAGAGCCAAAGACCTGAAGATTGGAGATCAGGTTCTTATCCAGCGCGCAGGCGATGTTATTCCTGAGGTACTAAAACCTTTCAAGGAAGAAAGAAACGGAACCCAGCAGGAATTTGTTTTCCCTGTCAAATGTCCGGCATGCAGCGGTCCGGTTTCCCGGCTGAACCAGGAGGTGGCTCTTCGCTGCCTGAACATGTCCTGTCCGGCCAGACTGGAACAGGGCCTTATCCATTTCGTGAGCAAGAGCGGCCTGGATATTGACGGCCTGGGCAGAAAATGGATTAAAATATTGATTGATAACCGACTTGTGCACAGTCCGGCGGACATTTTCCGCCTGGATAAAAAAGATCTCCTGCCTCTGGAAAGAATGGGCGAGAAATCAGCTCAAAATCTTATAACTTCAGTTGCTGAAGCCAGAAAAAAGGCTACCTTGCCTAAACTCATCGCTGCACTGGGTATCCAGCATGTTGGATCTGAAACCGCCAAAAAGCTGGCTGAAAATTTCTCAGACCTTGATGAATTGTCAGCTGCGGACGAACACACTCTGCAAAAGATAGAAGACATCGGTCCTGAGATGGCCGGAGCTATTGTTAAATTTTTCAGCAATCCGGACAACCGGAATCTGGTGCAGGAGTTCAAGCGCATAGGGCTTTGGCCTGTGCATTATCCTGAAAGCGACGATCAAAAGCCTTTGAAAGGCCAGAAAATTCTTTTTACCGGCGGGTTGCAGAATTTGACCAGGGAGCAGGCGACTGAAAGAGTGGAGAGCCTGGGGGGCAAGGTAACCGGTTCGGTTTCAGGAAATATTGATGTTGTTGTTGCAGGCGAGAATCCGGGTTCAAAACTGGCCAAGGCAC
>SLAE01000186.1 GCA_007127015.1 Desulfonatronospira sp.
ACGCTCTGCTGCCTACCCTTGGAGGCCAGACCGGCTTGAATACCGCTGTGGCTCTGGCTGAAAACGGGGTTCTGGACCAATATGGAGTTGAACTTATCGGAGCTTCCCTGCCGGTAATCCAAAAGGCGGAAAGCAGAGAGCTTTTTCGGCGGGCAATGGAGAATATCGGACTTAAAGTGCCTAAAAGCGGTATTGCCCGTTCACTGGAAGAAGCCAGACAATGGGCGGGGAAGATACTTTTCCCCATCATCATTCGTCCGGCCTTCACTCTGGGCGGAACCGGAGGCGGAATCGCCTACAACATGGAAGATCTGGAAGAAAAGGCTGCTTACGGTCTTTCGGCAAGCATGACCAATGAGATCATGCTCGAAGAGTCGGTACTGGGCTGGAAGGAATTCGAGCTGGAGGTTATGCGGGACAAGAACGACAACTGCGTCATCATCTGTTCCATTGAGAACCTGGATCCCATGGGCGTACACACCGGGGATTCCATAACCGTTGCCCCTTCTCAGACCCTGACCGACCGGGAATATCAGCTCATGCGCAACGCGACTCTGGACATCATGCGCGAAATAGGGGTGGAGACAGGCGGGTCCAACGTCCAGTTCGCCATTAATCCGGAAAACGGTGATATGGTGGTCATTGAAATGAATCCGAGAGTGTCCAGATCCTCGGCTCTGGCCTCCAAAGCCACCGGCTTTCCCATAGCCAAAATAGCCGCAAAACTTGCGGTAGGATATACCCTGGACGAGATACCCAATGATATCACCAGAGAGACCATGGCTTCCTTCGAGCCGACCATCGATTACTGCGTAATCAAAATCCCCAGGTTCACCTTTGAAAAATTCCCGGGCAGCCAGGACGTCCTGGGCACGTCCATGAAAAGCGTTGGCGAAACTATGGCTATCGGCCGCACCTTCAAGGAAGCACTGCAAAAAGGCCTGCGCTCCCTTGAAACAGGACATTTCGGAATGACCTCCAGGCCTGCAGCCTCGGAACCCGACCTGGAGGACATCCGCTCCAGGCTGCGTTTTCCTCATTCGCAGCGCATCTTTGCCGTGCACGAGGCGCTGTCAGCTGGTATGGACTTATCTGAAATATATAAGTTGACCAGCATTGATCCCTGGTTTTTGAGACAGATTCAGGACCTGGCGCAGAAAGAGCAGGAACTGCGCAGATTCAGCCTGGAACAAAGCATATCAAAGGACAATCCATCTCTTTTGCCTCTGCTCAAACAAGCCAAAGTCATGGGATTCGGAGACAGGCAGCTTGCTGACCTGTGGAAAAAAGAAGAGGCCGACATCCGTAGTCTGCGCCGGGAAGCAGACCTGCAACCCGCTTATTACCTTGTGGATACCTGTGCCGGAGAATTTGAAGCCTACACACCTTATTTTTATTCCACCTATGAAAAAGGAAGGGAAATCCATCCACAAAACAAACGAAAAATTATGATTCTGGGAGGAGGACCGAACCGGATCGGACAGGGCATTGAATTCGATTACTGCTGCGTGCACGCTTCCTATTCCTTAAAAGAGATGGGCATAGGCTCGATCATGGTCAATTCCAATCCGGAAACAGTGAGCACGGATTACGATACATCCGACTTTCTGTATTTTGAACCATTGACCTTTGAAGACGTGATGAACATCATCGAATTTGAACAGCCTGAAGGAGTCATAGTCCAGTTCGGAGGACAGACCCCGCTTAACCTGGCCGTTCCTCTGCTCAGGGCCGGAGTACCCATCATCGGCACTTCTCCGGACAGCATAGACCGGGCTGAGGACAGGGAGCGCTTTCAGGCGCTGATAAAAAAACTGAACCTGCTGCAGCCGGACAACGGCACGGCAAGGTCTTTGGAAGAGGCTCTGAAGGTTGCCGGAAACATAGGTTATCCGGTTGTGGTCCGGCCTTCATATGTACTCGGCGGCAGGGCCATGGAAATTGTTTACGATGAAGAGCAGTTAATCAGCTATTTTAAACAGTTTGTACTGGTCACTCCGGAACATCCCATTCTGCTGGACAAGTTTCTTGAATCAGCCATAGAAGTCGATGTTGACGCCCTGAGCGACGGACATGATACTTATGTGGCCGGGATAATGGAACATATTGAAGAAGCAGGTGTCCATTCCGGAGATTCAGCCTGTGTTCTCCCCCCTCACACCATAGACGCGCACCTGATAAAAGAAATCGAGGATCAGACCGGACGTCTGGCCAGAGAGTTGAACGTGATCGGCCTTTTGAACATCCAGTTCGCCCTGAAGGACAATCAGGTTTATATCCTTGAGGTCAACCCCAGGGCTTCGCGGACGGTGCCCTTTGTAAGCAAGGCTACAAGTGTCCCGCTGGCTAAAATGGCCACCCGGGTCATGCTCGGAGAAAAACTCAGTGATCTTGATCCCTGGTCCAAAAGAAAAGACGGCTACTACGCGGTTAAGGAAGCTGTGCTTCCATTTGGCCGCTATCCCGGCGTGGACGTGCTGCTGGGCCCGGAGATGCGCTCAACCGGTGAGGTTATGGGGGTTGATTCCAGCTTGGGACTGGCATTCATGAAAAGTCAGATGGGCGCCGGTCAGATGCTTCCGGGCAGGGGCTGCGTGTGTATTTCCGTTAACGAGCGGGATAAGGATCAGTGCTTGACACCGGCAAAAATTTTCCATGAAATGGGTTTTAAGATAATGGCCACTCGCGGTACCGCCGGATACCTGCGGGACAGAGGAATTCAGGCTCAGGTGGTGAACAAGGTCTACGAAGGCAGGCCCAACATCATCGATCATATCAAGAACAGAGAAATCGACCTGCTGATCAATACCTCGTCCGGCAAAAAAACAGTACATGATTCATCTTCCCTGAGACAGGCAGCAGTTCTTTACCGCATACCCTATACTACCACCATGGCCGCTGCCAAAGCCATGGCTATGGCCATTCGTGAGCGCGCCAGCCACGGACTTCAGGTCAAAAGCGTTCAGG
>SLAE01000196.1 GCA_007127015.1 Desulfonatronospira sp.
CAAAAAGATGGAAGACCGGCTGGAAAAGTGCCTGCAGAGACAGGATGAAGTTGAATCCGCACTGTCAAGGTCTGAAACTTATCAGGAGCCGGATCTGATAAAGGACCTGAATCTGGAATACCGGGACCTTACTGCTGAAAATGAACGCCTTCTTCTTCTCCTGGAAAAACTGGAAAATGAAATCCTTGCCATTGAGGCCAGAAAATCGTCACAGGCAGATTCAGACTTATAGCTCAAGGCGTCTTAGCAGTTGAGCGTTGATGGCTACGATGACGGTGCTCGCTGACATGAGTATGGCCCCGACTGCCGGAACAAGGATGACTCCGGCCCAGGCAAGAATACCGGCTGCCAGAGGAATGGCCACAATATTATAACCGGCAGCCCACCACAGATTCTGGACCATTTTGCGGTAGCTGGCCCGGCCCAGGCTGACGATCCTGGCTACGTCCCGGGGGTCATTTCTTACCAGGACCACATCGCCGGCCTCTACAGCCACATCGGTTCCAGCACCAATGGCTATGCCGATGTCAGACATCGCCAGTGCCGGAGCATCGTTTACTCCGTCGCCGACCATGGCTACGCGTTTACCTTCAGCCTGCAGTTCTCTGATTTTCGCGGCCTTGTCTTCGGGCAATACTTCTGCAAAAACCTTGTCAATACCAAGTTCTTCAGCCACGCTTTGGGCGACTGCCCTTGAATCGCCGGTAAGCATGGCCACTTCCAGACCTTTATCGTGCAGCAGGCGTACAGCTTCCCTTGATTCCGGACGGATGGCATCGGCAACGGCAAAAACGGCCAGTACGCGATTGCCTTCCACCAGATATACCGATGCCTGGCCTTTTTCAGAATAATTCACGGCCGCCTGCCTGATATTTTCCGGTGAATCAATATTCTGTTTGTTCAGAAGAGCAGGCCCTCCCACTTTAACATTGCGTCCATCAACTGTCGCCTCAACTCCGTGTCCGGGGATGGCCTTAAAGTTTTTGCTCCCGGAAACCTGTATGTCCGCTTCACGCGCGGTTTCAAGCAGGGCGCGGGCGATGGGATGTTCAGAGTCGTATTCCACGGCCGCGGCCAGACGTATGGCTTCATTTTTATCTGTTTCTTCCGCCGTTGTTGTTTCCACTACTCTGTGTTCTCCCAGAGTAAGAGTCCCGGTTTTGTCAAAGACTACTGAATTCAGCTTTCTTGCCTCCTCGAGTCCTCGTCTGTCACGTACCAGAAGACCGCTGCCTGCTCCAAGAGAAGTCGAAATTGCTATCACCAGAGGTATGGCCAGCCCGAGAGCATGAGGACAGGCGATGACCAGAACCGTCACCATACGGGTGATGGTAAAATCAATAGTCGCACCCAGTGTCATCCAGATGAGAAAAGTCAAAGCGCCCGCTGTAATGGCCACAATAGTCAGAAAAAAGGCTGCCCGGTCGGCCAGGTCCTGGGATCGCGAACGCGAGCTCTGGGCCTGCTCCACCATGCGCATGATTCCCGCAAGCGCTGTCTTTTCACCGGTACCTCTGACTTCGACTCGCAAAGAGCCCTGTCCATTGACTGTTCCGGCGATAACCTTGTCTTCAGGATGTTTTTCCACCGGCCTGGATTCTCCGGTTATCATGGCTTCATTTACTGAGCTTTTGCCCTCTCTTACGTAGCCGTCAGCCGGAACGCCTGCTCCGGGGCGTACAAGGATCAAATCACCTTCCTTGAGTTGATCAACGGTCACCTCTTCGGTCTGATCGCCTTCCAGAAGCCTTATGGCTTTGTCCGGAAGCAGTTTGGCCAGTTCTTTAAGCGCACCCTGAGCTTGAAATATGGAGCGCATTTCTATCCAGTGTCCCAGAAGCATGATTGTGACCAGGGTGGCCAGCTCCCACCAGAGCGCATGCCCTTCATACCCGAGAGTAACCGCCGCGCTGTAGATGAAGGCCACGCTGATGGCCAGGGCGATCAGGGTCATCATTCCCGGCAGCCTGGCTGACAGCTCCCGGACAGCTCCCTTCAGGAAAACGGTTCCTCCATATAAGAACACAAGTGTACCGAAGATGGCCGGGATCAGGTGCGAACCAGGAAAAACAGGGGCCTGGTAGTTGAACCAGTCCTGAAGCATGGGTTCCCAGATAAGTGCAGGTATAGTGAGCAGCAGGCATACCCAAAAGCGTGTTCTGAACATTTCCACGCTGTGTCCGGCGTGCTTGTCGTGACCGGAGTGACCCTTGCCTCCTCCTTCGTGACCTTTGTGGCAGGAATGATCCTGTTTTTCAGAAGAGTGTCGGTGTGAGTGATTGTTTGATGCTTTCATGATTAAATATATATCTGATTAAAGTCGAACAGGTTGTCCTGGTAAAGCGTGAATTCGACAACAACAAACTATTACTAATCATCATGAATTCATCAGCAAACCTAGAAGCTACGACTGCGCCATCTCACTTCTGTTCAGGATTTTTTCAGGGAAGGATGTCTATTATTCAGTAGCGAGCTGTGCGAGAAAAAAGAACCTTATGCATGCTCATCCTGAATCCAGGACCTGATTTTTTCCTCAATCTGATCCCTGATCAGGCGAAATTTTTCCAGTTTCTGCACTTCTGTTCCCTGTGCAGCAGCCGGGTCTTCAAAATGCCAGAACAGATGCTTTTCCGCAGCGGACAAAAATACCCGTGGACAATGATCCTCTGCATGTCCGCAAACAGTGATGATAAAGCTGAAATTTCTTTGTTCCAGGTCATCTATGCTTTTGGACCAGTGGTCTTCAAGACTTACTCCAGCTTCGTTCATGACCTGCCTGGTCAGGGGATTGATTCCCTGCGGGTCCAGACCCGCACTGTAGACCTCAAAACTATCGGAAGCGTATTTTCTTAGAAATGCTTCAGCCATCTGACTGCGGGCGGAATTGCCTGTACAAAGAAAGAGCACATTCTGTCTGTTCATAACATCTCCTGTATTCCTGAAAAA